>CAMYUO010000140.1 GCA_947302065.1 uncultured Clostridia bacterium
CTCTGGTGTGTGCAGGTGCATGGATCGTTGTTATACTGATATTTATTTGCACTCACAGCGGCTTCTTTAAGACCGAAGACAGATACAGATCTGAATGTTTTGAGTATTCAAACGGACAGCACACTATCGTCATTGCGGATAATGACGTTATGGGAGATTTCAACGAATTATATCATATCGGAATTTCCGAGGATATATATCAGATAAATGATGATAACGAAGCAGTAATACTCAATGGGTTCTTTGTAACTCAAAAGCCGAACAGCAGTGATGACTATGAGATAAAGTGGTATGATGATAAAGTCGAGGTAACTTTTGAAGATGGCTTGAACGGCAAAAAAACAGTTACAGCCAAGTTTAAATAGCATATCCATTGACCCGAAAGCACAAAAGCTTTTGGGTCAATTCTTTTTACAAATACCCGAAATATTTGTATTATTAACAGTTGGTTTTTGTCAAGAATGTATTGATATTCAAGATAAAATGTGATATAATTAATTTCAGGAAACAATTGTTGCGCTTGCGAGGTGAGATAAATGAAACAGATACAGTTCGATTACAGAAATAAAGATATGCTCATGCAGGATATACGCCGTGTGAAACAGTGGTGCCAGCAGAACATCAGCTCGGCGGTCACGTTTGAGATCTATTCCGAGGTGCTCGATAAAATTGCGATAGATACTATCTGCACTACGATAAGTCAGGAGATACCAGAGGCTGTTTACAGCGGCTGTACCACCAACGGAAATATAATGCTCGGTGAGCTTTCACGCAGTAATGTCTGTATCGTCTGCACTATCTTTGAGTTCCCTGATACGAGGGTCGAGGTAATTCAGCGTCCGATCAGCGAGGCAAGCGCAGATGCTGTGTGCAGCGAGGTCGTGGATTTCGTGGACAAAAATCCATGGGTCAAGGCTGTTGAGATGCTCATCACTATCCGCGGAATGTCCATGACGGATATCACCACTCATCTGAGCAAGGTGCGCAGCGATGTGGAGGTGTTCGGCGGCGGTGCTTTCGCAATGGACCTTGACGAACAGCAGGCTTATGTCTTTTCAAATGACGGCGAGTGTACAACGGGTGCTGTCGTGTTCAGATTCATCGGCGGCGACAACATCTTCGTGAAAACATGGCAGATAACAGGCTGGAAAACTCTCGGACTTGAACACACCGTTACACGTTCTCACGGCAAAACGCTCTATGAGCTTGACGGGCAGCCTGCGTTTGATGTTTATTATAAGTATCTCAACATTGAAAACGACAAGAACTTTTTCAAGAACTCGCTTGAGTTCCCGATAATTTATCAGAAAGGCGGCTCAAAGATACTTCGTGCGCCGACGGGCAGCGGCAATGACGGCTCGCTTGCGATGACAGCAAATATCGAAGAGGGCATCAAGGTCAGAATGGCTTACGGCGACCCCGAAACGATACTGCGCATCGTGCAGGAGGGCGGTTATGAGATCGCGCAGTTCCAGCCGCAGATGATACACATCTATTCCTGCGCCGCAAGACGATTTTTCTGGGGAGATATGGCTGATACGGAAACAAAACCGTTCCAGTCGGTCGCACAGACCTCGGGATTTTATACCTCGGGTGAGTTCCTGCGCAAAAACGGCGAGTTGATACAGCACAACGTTACGCTCGTTATCGGCGCATTCCGTGAGGGCAATGTCATTGTCGGTGAGTCGAACGAGTTTGAGATGAAAGGCTTTGACATATCAAAGCAGGTGTCGCTGATAAGCAGGCTCGCAAACTTTATCGACATATCCACCGCAGAGCTTGAGGAGGCTAACCGCAAGCTTGAGGCAATGGCTGTCACCGACGGTCTGACGGGCATTTATAACCGTATGAAGATCCAGCAGGATATCATAGACAGCGTGCTTGAGTACAAGACGGATACTTCGCTGATAATGATAGATATTGATGATTTCAAAAAGGTCAACGATACCTATGGCCACGATGAGGGCGATGACGTTCTCAGAGGACTTGCAAAGCTGATGACAGACACTGCCGCAGAGCTTGGCGTAACTGCCTCGATAGGCCGCTGGGGCGGTGAGGAGTTCATGGTCTGCATCACGGGTGAAGATGCGGGCAGAGCAGAACAGATCGCTGAGGCGTTCAGACAGCGTTTCGCACAGCTTGAATTTGATAAGGCAGGACGGCAGACGATAACCGCAGGCGTCACAAAGCTCACCGCCGAGGACGATGCCGAAACGCTGTGCATACGTGCAGACAAGGCGCTCTATATCGGCAAGCATGACGGCAAGAACAGGGTAGTCGTTCTTTAATATAGGAGGAGAAAAATATGAGGATAACAGATGATGTGAAATATGTAGGCGTGAACGATCATAAGGTCGATCTTTTCGAGGGACAGTACAAAGTTCCTGACGGAATGAGCTATAACAGCTACGTGATACTCGACGAAAAAATAGCCGTTATGGATACGGTCGATGCAGGCTTTACGCACGAGTGGCTGGACAATCTCGAGGATACTCTAAGCGGAAAGTCTCCCGATTATCTCATCGTTCAGCACATGGAGCCGGATCATTCGGGAAGCATCTCAGCGTTCGCAAAAAAGTACCCCGATGCGACGGTCGTTTCGTCTGCAAAGGCTTTTGTGATGATGACACAGTTCTACGGCGTTGATTTTGAGGGCAAGAAGATAGAGGTCGGCGAGGGTTCGACCCTTGCGCTCGGAAAGCACACACTCAACTTTGTCACAGCGCCTATGGTGCACTGGCCGGAGGTAATAATGACCTACGACAGCGCAGATAAGATCCTCTTCTCGGCTGACGGTTTCGGCAAGTTCGGCGCACTCGATTCCGAGCAGGACTGGACAGACGAGGCAAGAAGATATTACATCGGCATCGTCGGAAAATACGGCGCACAGGTGCAGGCTGTTCTCAAAAAGGCTGCTGCACTTGAGATAGAGCGCATCTGTCCTCTGCACGGTCCCGTGCTCAGTGAGGACCTCGGAAAGTACATCTCGCTTTACAACACCTGGTCGAGCTACGACATCGAGACCGACGGCATCGTCATCTGCTATACCTCGGTTTACGGCAACACCAGAAAGGCTGCCGAGACGCTTGCGCAGAAACTGCGTGAAAAGGGCTGTCCCGACGTCGTTGTCAACGACCTCGCACGCTGCGATATGTCAAAGGCTGTCGCAGACGCTTTCAGATATCCCAAGCTCGTGCTTGCAACAACGACTTACAATGCAGATATCTATCCGTTCATGAGAGCGTTCATCGACCACCTCACAGAGCGTGGTTTCAAAAACAGAACTGTCGCACTCATCGAAAACGGCACATGGGCACCGCTCGCCGCAAAGATAATGAAAGACAAGCTCTCCGTCTGCAAGAACCTGACCTTTGCAGAGCCTGAGATAAAAATAAAATCTGCTATGAACTCAGACAACAGCGAGCAGATAGAAAAGCTGTCTGACGAGCTTTGCAGAGATTACATCGCACGCTCCGCCGGTATTGCCAACAAGAACGATATGACAGCGCTTTACCGCATCGGTTACGGTCTTTATGTCGTTACCTCAAATGACGGCAAGCGTGACAACGGTCTTATCGTCAATACAGTTGCGCAGGTGTCTGATAATCCCAACAGGATATCCGTAACGATAAACAAGGCGAACTATTCTCACCACGTTATCAAGCAGACCGGTCTGCTCAATGTCAACTGCCTGTCTGTCGATGCACCGTTCAGAGTGTTCGAGCATTACGGCTTCCAGAGCGGACGCAACGTTGATAAGTTTGAGGGCACGGGTGCCGCAAGGTCGGATAATGGTCTTGTTATCCTGCCCGAGTACATCAATGCTGTTATGTCGCTAAAGGTCGAGGACTATGTTGACCTTGGCTCGCACGGAATGTTCATCTGCTCGATAACCGAGGCGAGAGTCATCAGCGACAGAGAAACGATGACCTATACCTACTATCAGAACAACGTCAAGCCAAAGCCCGAAACAGACGGCAAAAAGGGCTGGGTCTGCAAGATATGCGGCTATATCTATGAGGGCGAGGATCTGCCTGATGATTTCATCTGCCCGCTGTGCAAACACGGCGCAGCAGATTTTGAGCGCATAGTTTGACATCAATACCTGCTTTTTCACGAGAGCTGCCTGCAAGTCGGGCGGCTCTCTTTTCGCTGCATAAAAAGCAAAAACCGATGCGATTGCATCGGTTTTTTGTGTCTGATATGATTTTACATTTCTTTGATAAGGTCGTTCATCGTGTACATTCCTGCGCTCTTTCCTGCAAGATAGCATGCAGCGTTTACAGAGCCGACAGCGAATACCTGTCTTGAATGTGCTTCGTGCTTTAGTGTGATGACCTCGTCACGTCCTGCAAAGATTATCTCGTGCGTGCCGACGATCGTGCCGCCTCTGATCGCATGCATGCCGATCTCGGTCTTTGTTCTCTTTGCACGGACGGAGTGTCTGTCATAAACGTAGGTGTACTTGTTGTCAAGCTCCTCGTTGATAGCGTTTGCCAGCATGATAGCTGTTCCGCTCGGTGCATCGAGCTTCTGGTTGTGGTGCTTCTCGACGATCTCGATGTCGAACTGTCCGCCGAGGATAGCAGCTGCTCTCTTTGCAAGGTCTGTCAGCAGGTTGATGCCCAGCGACATATTGAAAGTAAAGAAAATAGGTATCTGCTCAGCGGCTGTGTTGATCTTCTCGATCTCTTCCTTGGAATATCCTGTTGTGCCGATGACCAGTGCGACAGCGTTCGTCTTGCAGTAATCAAGCAGGCTGTCAAGGGTTGCAGGGTTTGAAAAGTCGATGATGACATCTGGCTTTTCGGTCATCTCGGAGACCTCTCTGACGATATCGAAATCAGCATATTTCTCGCCGAACTTGTCAATGCCGCAAATAGTCCTGCAGTCTTCTCTCGATGCGATGATGTCAGCGATGAAATGTCCCATTCTTCCGCTTGCACCGCAAATAGCGATATTTATCATATTATCATTCCTTTGCTTTTGATTTGTAAAAAAGCGGACTGAACTTTATCAGTCCGCTTAAACTTTTTACTTGATAAGACCTATCTTTTCCATTGATGCCTTGAGCTTGTCGATCTTTTCCTGCTCCATCTTTACGAGCGGAAGTCTGCATTCGCCGACCTCAAATCCCATAAGATTGAGAGCCTCCTTAACAGGTATAGGGTTAACATCACAGAAAAGCATATTTGTGAATTCAAGCAGTCTGTTTGCCTTTTCTCTTGCCTCGGCATACTTGTTCTCGAGACACAGCGATGCGATCTCGTGAGTCTCAAAAGGCATACAGTTGGAAAGAACAGAGATAACGCCCTTTCCGCCGAGCGACATGATCGGGATGATCTGATCGTCATTGCCCGAGTAGATGTCGATCTTGTCGCCGCACAGTGCAGCTATCTTTGCAACCTGGCTGATGTTGCCGCTTGCTTCCTTGACAGCAACGATGTTGTCTATCTCAGCGAGCTTTGCAAGTGTCTCAGGCAGGATGTTCACGCCTGTTCTTGAAGGCACGTTGTAAAGTATCAGCGGGATCTTTACCGAGTTTGCGATAGTGGTGTAGTGAGTGATAAGTCCTCTCTGGGAGGTCTTGTTGTAGTAAGGTGTAACGACCAGCAGAGCGTCAGCACCGAGTGCCTCAGCTTCCTGTGAAAGATGCACAGCGTACTCGGTGTGGTTAGAGCCTGTACCTGCGATAACAGGGATCCTGTGGTTGACCTTTTCAACAGCGTATCTGATGCACTCAATGTGCTCTTCGTCTGTCATTGTAGCGCTTTCGCCGGTAGTACCGCAGATGATGATAGCATCTGTGCCGTTGTCGATGTTGAAGTCGATC
>CAMYUO010000141.1 GCA_947302065.1 uncultured Clostridia bacterium
AGCCCTTACACAAAAGCAGACGGGATAATAGACATAAGCGTGGCGGATTCAAAAACCGATCCGTACACAGATCACGCATCGGCAGAATATATCATCCCGCCGGACAGCGATGCGAATGTGCAGATAAAAGTCAGCGACGGCGGGACAGCCAGCCTTGAGGTGTATCTCAACGGACTTTTCTGCACCGTTCTGAACGTGCGTGACATGAGGGCTGAATACACGATAGAAAGCAGCAAGCTTTATGATATCATCGGCAAAAAGAACGTTATAAGCGTTATCGGCAAGGACGACGGCGGAAATACTACTTACAGGAATTTCACAACTGTTTCAAAGAAATATGACAGCTGCACAGGCGAGCACAAGTGGCGTGAGCCGATATACAGCTGGAGCAGTGACTATTCGGCGTGCACGTCAATAATCACCTGCGAGAACTGTATGCAAACAAGAACGAAGACTGCACGTTCGTCTTACAGCATCATCAGTCAGCCCGACTGCACTCACAGCGGTCTCGGCACTTATTCAGCCGTTTTTGACAAGACCTTCGGTCAGTGCACCGCTGATGTGGAGATACCTGCGACAGGTCACGATTGGGACGAACCACAGTTTTCATATTCAGATGACGATATGACCTGCACTGCTGTGCGGGTATGCAAAAACGACAGCTCGCACAAAGACACCCGCACCGCAGCTGCGCAGCGCACAGTGATAAAGCCTGCGAATTGCAGCGAGGAAGGTCTTGCGGAATACACATATGTGTTTGAGGACAGCGATATACCTGTGCAGAGCCGCATGATAACACTGCCGAAGACGCACATATGGAGTGAATGGAAGACCACAGAGTTTGACTTTGATGCAAACACATCAACACAGGTAAGGACCTGCTCTTACTGCGGTGAGACGGAGATAAGAACGATCGAAAATGCGGTAACTCGTCTTGCAGGAAAGAGCAGATATGAGACCGCAGCAGAGATATCAAAGGCGACGTTTGAACAGGCGGACACAGTCATTCTCGCTTACGGTGCAAATTATGCAGATGCGCTCGCAGGCGTGCCGCTTGCATACAAAATGAATGCACCGATACTGCTCACAGGCACCAATGCGCTCGATACGGCGACGCTTGACGAGATAAAGCGACTCGGCGCAAAGAATGTACTGATACTCGGCGGTGAGGGAGTTATAGGCAAGCAGGTCGAAGAAACACTTGCAAATGAGAATATCTCCACGCAGCGCATATTCGGAAAATCACGCTACGGCACAGCGGCGGCTATCGCACAGCAGCTCAGCCAAGCGCCCGAAGAAGTGTTCTTTGTATACGGACAGGGCTTTGCAGATGCTCTTTCTGTAAGCTCAGCCGCAGCTATCAAGGGCGCACCGATAATCTACCTTTCGGCAAGCGGCTGGCTGAACGCCGACACAGCTGCATATCTTGCCGGTCTGAAAGAAAAGGGCTGCGTGAAAAATGCCTACGTTATCGGCGGTGAGGGAGTTATCTCCGATGATATGATGCAGCAGGCTTTAGCTGCGCTCGGACTTGAACACGCAGACAGGATAGCAGGCAGCAACAGGTTCACGACATGTGTTGCGGTCAACGAATACTTCAAGGACATACTCACAGGCGACGGTCTTTGCGCTGCAACTGGCATGAATTTCCCTGATGCTCTTGCAGGCGGAGTATATGCGGCGATGAACAGGTCGCCGCTGCTTCTGGTCAACGGCAAATCGGCACAGGCATATCTGTCTGACGAACAGAAGACTTATCTGGCTGAAAAGAGTATGGGTAAGATAACAGTTTTCGGTGGAGTCGGCGCTCTGCCTGACAGCCACATAGCAACCATTGCGGAATGCTCTGTGCAGACGCAGTGATATCGCATTGAAAGGCGGAAATACTATGATAACAAGGAAACAAGCATCCAAACAGTTCAAAAAGTACAGCAAGGAGACAGACAGCAATGCTTGATATGCGTGAAATGACCGCCGCAGATGACCGTGCAGTTGCGGCGCTTGTCAGAAAAAATCTGAAAAAGCTCGGTCTTGATATCCCCGGCACAGTTTACTTTGACAAGGAGCTTGACCATCTGAGCGAATACTATGGAAAGAGCGACCGCAGATACTTTGTTCTGGTCAGCGAACACGGCGAGGTCATCGGCGGCATCGGATTTGCGGCATTCACTGCATTGGAGAATACCGCCGAGCTGCAGAAACTGTATCTCGATGATTCTGCCAAAGGCTCTGGCCTTGGATATAAAATGATCGCATTTATTGAAAACGAAATGAGGAAAGCAGGATTTACTGTGGCGTATCTTGAAACTCACGACAATCTTCAAGCTGCGATACACATATACCAGAAGTGCGGTTACACAGAGATAGACCGCCCGGGTTCTGTCATTCACAGCACGATGAACAGATTTTTTATGAAGAGATTATAACACCGGCTGTCAGATCAAATAGCTGGTATTCCCTATCGAGTGCCACAAGCGTAAGATAACTCCCGTTCGTTTACTCAATGGTATGACACAATAAACGTTTTCTGTAAAATGGACTACACTGCCGCCGGCCAGGCTACACATGGGTCGACAGCATCGATGGAACGATCGTATTCGTTCCTTGGGTAGGATACAGGTAATAGAATAACAAACTGAAGCGTCCGTATCATCAAGATGGTACGGACGCTTTTCTTGCAAGTATATAATTAGTTCAATTAAGTATCACAAGCTGTCTTTGAGTATCTTTATCACTTCGTCTTTTTCGAGGACTTTGTATCCGCCGGTGAGGATGATCGTTGCCTTTGCGATGCCCTCGATCATTTCTTCGGTCGCACCGAGCTCGGATATATTCATAACAAGACCTATTTCTTTCATCCAGTTTTCCATTGCGTTCAGACCTTCATTCGCAAGTTGCTCGTCGGTCTTGCCGTCGGGTGAGATCCCCCAGACATTGACCGCAAAGCGTGCGAACTTTTTCACGCCGTAAGGCATTATATATCTGTAATAAGGAAGCGATACAGCTGCAAGCGTCATTCCGTGAGTTGCATCTGTGTAAGCACCGACTGCCTGCCCGAGCATATGCACCATCCAGTCGGTAGATTTGCCCTTTGCAACGAGCGTATTGAGCGCCCATGTCGCCGTCCACATGATGTTTGAACGAGCCTCATAATCCTGCGGGTCGTTCACAGCGATGAGACTTGCGTGGATAAGACCCTTCATCAGACCCTCGCTGATGTAGTCGCTTGTGTTATCGTCCTCGCCCGAGAAATACTGCTCGCAGATGTGGTTCATAATGTCGTAGATGCCTGCGCACATCTGATATTTCGGCAGCGTCATCGTGTACCTCGGATCGAGTATCGAGAATTTCGGCATAACATCGTCTGCAAAAACGTGACCTATCTTAAGCTTGACATCGTGGTTGGTGATGACCGAGCCGCCGTTCATCTCAGAGCCTGTGCCTGCCATCGTCAGAATGCAGCCGACGGGAACTATCTCGCAGTCAGGCTCTTCAAAGCGCATAAAATATTTTTCCCACGGGTCATCGTCGCAGTTGACCGAGACTGAGACCGCCTTTGAATAGTCGCAAACCGAGCCGCCGCCGACAGCAAGGATAAGGTCGGGCTTGAACTCACGGGCAATTTTAACGCCCTCAAGAAGCTTTGCAGCTGTCGGGTTGGGCATAACGCCCGACACCTCTGTGACTGTCTTTCCGCACTCGCCGAGCAGGGCGGTTATTTCGTCATACAGACCGCTTTTCTTGATGCTGCCGCCGCCGTAAACAAGCAGGATATTCTGTCCGTAATTGCCAAGCTCATCTTTCAGATTCTGCAGAGAATCCTCTCCGAAATACAGCTTTGTCGGGTTGTGATAACTAAAGTTTCCAAGCATTGTGACTACCTCCGTTTTTATTGATATGATAATGTAAGTGTTATATCATCGCCGCCGAGCAGTTCTGTCAGCTCTTCTGCGGACTTGTCTGTTATCCGTCCGAGCCGTGTGTATTCCCACGAATTGCTGCCGTAGAAAATTACTATCTTGCTGCCCGAATACAGCACTATGTCGCCTGCCTCGGTCTGCGTCTGCACATCGTCAGATGGCAGCTCACTCCCGAGCGAGCCTACCTGCTCAAAGCCGCCGTACTTTGACATCTGCACAGTCAGCGGTTTGTCCTTTGCAAGCTCTCTGAGCGCCATGACCGACTCGTTGTCCTCCCACTTGACATCGACCTTTGTTTCACCTATCTGCATTGTGAGTTCAGTCTGTTTTTGTTCACCCGTGCTGTCGGTCTGCTGCTGTGAACTGCTCGCAGCGGTCGCTGCCGCCGAAGAAACAGTTTGCTGCGCTCCCGAAGAAGCTGATGTTTCGGAGCTTGACGAGCTGTCTGCGCAAGCCGTCAGCAGAACTGCTGCTGCAATAACTGCAAGTGATCTTTTCATTTTCTCAACCTCTTTATTCCAGTCCGTCTATCCATTCTTTGAGTTTATCTTCCGAAATGCCGCCGTCGAGTCTTTCACCGCCGAGCCATTCTCCGCCGTCAGACAGCTTTTCAAGGTTCTTTCCGCTGCTGCCGATACCGCTGCCGCCCGATGTGCAGAACGGGATGACTGTCTTTCCGTCAAGTTTCACGCTCTCAACGAATGTGCTCATTATCCTCGGTGCATCGCCCCACCATATCGGGTAGCCGATATACACCCGCTTGTAACCGCTCAGGTCGGGAAGGTCGCCCTCTATCTTGGGTCTGACATCGGGGTCGTTCATTTCTATGGTCGTGCGGCTCTTTTCATCGTGCCAGTCAAGGTCTGCATCGGAGTATTTCTCCTGCGGAACTATCTCATAGATGTCCGCATCTGCTGCCTCGGCGATTTTCTCTGCAACGCCCTTGGTCGTGCCTGTTGCGGAAAAGTAGACAACTATCGTGTCCTTGCCTGCGCTGCCGCTGTCGGTCTTGCTGTCTGCTTTTGACGAATCAGCTGCCGAGCTTTCAGCCTTGCTTGATTCGGAACTTGACTCAGCTTTTGAGCTGTCCGCCTTTGAGCTGTCTGCCTTGCTGCTTGAATCGCCGCAGGCTGTGAACATCAGCATCGAGGCTGCGAGCATTGTAAAAAGCATTTTTTTCAGTTTCATTTTTTCTCCTCCTGTTTGTTCATCGTGTAAACGAGATAGTCAAGGCAGTCGATGTTCTTCTCCTTTGCGTGTATCTCGCCCAGCAGTTCTTTGCGGTGCTGTGCCAGCAGCTTTTCGCAAGCCTTCTTATCACAGCAGCAATCATATTTTTCAATGAACTTATCGTCGCACCCTGCGTCGATAAGGTTGCGTCTTGTTTTCTCGTCCATGCGCTCACTTCCTTTGTTGAGTATATGATACCACGCTTTCGTTCAAATTACAAATACTTATATCAAATATCTGTTTATGCTTGACAGGCATATCAAAATATGCTATCATACAAAAAAAGGTGGTGTGGAAACGCTACCCCTTCTTCACAAAAGCTGCTGAAAAGTTCCTCGAGCAGTTCCTTGAGGATATGGAAAAGTACAGATAGAACCCTCGGAATGACCATCTGCAGTTTGGAATGATTCGTATTGCATTATCTCGCATGCACACTCGAGCAGTGCGCACAATTGGTAGTTGACGGACCGACTCTGTACAATAAAAAAATCGCTCCCGTTTATGCGAAAGCATAGCGGGAGTTTTTGCATGACAAAAAACTCGTACAATGACAGGAAACAAAACAACACAGCACCGTATCCATTTTGTCCGGATACAGTGCTGTGTGAGGAATTCATATTTAGTAGGAAATCAAATGGCTCGTATCGCATCAG
>CAMYUO010000142.1 GCA_947302065.1 uncultured Clostridia bacterium
CAAGAGTGGTTCCGGCACACAGGCTGATCCGTACACCTTTGAGCTTGTTTATCCGTCAAAAGTTGATGTCACCGGCGTTGAGCTCGGCAAAACAACTGCCAACATTCCGTACGGCGGCACCGAGACCCTGACCGCAACCGTTGCCCCCGACGGCGCTACCGATAAGACTGTTACCTGGGCATCAAGCAACACAAGCGTTGCCACAGTTGACGAAAACGGCGTTGTTACGGCGGTAGCACTTGGTACAGCGACCATAACCGCAACCGCAACAAACGGCACAGCCGAAGATACCACCGATGATTTCTCTGCAACCTGCGAAGTAACTGTCGAAAAGGCTGAACCGACCGTTAAGACCGAGCCCGCAGCAGTTGCTGGCCTCACCTACAACGGCGAGCCGCAGGATCTTATCACCGCAGGCACGTCCGATGACGGCACAGTGCAGTACGCAGTCGTTGAAACCGATGGCGACGGCGACACCTCCGAATATACAACTGTTAAGCGCGACAGCGTTGATTTATTGGATTTAGCTGATGTAAAGGTAAACACAATTTACACACCTGACCTTGAAGGTAAAGATCAAGGTTATGCGGGAGTATATTTCAGCGGTGGTAATTTTATAATTGATGATATAACATATACTACTTTTATAATTCTGTACTATAACCCCGGTGATAGCAAGTACTATTTGAGTACTGAAAAAGGTAATTCACCTCTCCCCGAAGGCTGCGACGGTCTGCTTATTACCGATATTGACAGCGGCAAAATCTACGCAGAATTTGTAAACACCGCAAATCCTTCCGGCGAAGTTGTGATCGACGAAGAGGCTTGGGTCGAGTCCATTCCAAATGAAACAGACGCAGGCGAGTACAACGTTTATTACAGAGTCAAGGGCGATGATAACCATAACGATTCAAAGCCGACCAAGATCGACGGCGTAAAGATCGCCAAGGCTGACCCGACCGTTACAGCTCCGCAGCCTTGCGACCTGACATACAGCGGCGAAGCTCAGGCGCTCATCACCGCAGGCTCGTCCGAGGACGGCACGCTCGTCTATGCAGTCGGCAATAACGGCGAGACTGCACCGACAACCTATTACGATACCCTCCCGACCGAAACGAACGCAGGTACATACTATGTATGGTACAAGGTCATCGGTGACGATAACCATAACAATTCAAAGGCTGCCTGCGTGACAGCAGAGATCAAAAAGGCAGATGCGGCCGTTACAGGCGTTCCTCAGCCTTGCGACCTGACTTACAGCGGCGCAGATCAGGCGCTCATCACCGAGGGTACAGCAACAGGCGGCACAATGCAGTATGCACTCAGCGCAAGTCCTGAAACGCAGCCTAAGGGTGAATACTCAGATACCGTCCCGAGCGGAAAGAATGCAGGTAACTACTACGTTTGGTACAAGGTAAAGGGCGACGAGAATCATAACGATGCTGCTCCAGCATGTGTGACAGCAACGATCAAAAAGGCTGACAGCTCTCCGACAGCAAAGGATCTGACATACAACGGTCAGGCTCAGGAGCTTGTCAAGGCAGGTCAGTCACCGGCTATCAAGGTCGTTTACGCACTCGGCGAAGATGGTCAGACTGCTCCGACAGAAGGCTATTCCGAGACGATCCCGACCGCAACGAACGCAGGTACACACTACGTTTGGTACAAGGTCGTCGGCGACCTCAACTACAACGATATGACGCCGGTCTGCCTCCCCGTAACTATCAAGAAGGCAGCTGCAACAGTTACGGCTAACAACATCACCAAGTATTGCGGCAGAAAAGATCCCGTCCTGACCTACACCGCAGAAGGTCTGCTCGAGGGCGATACCCTTACAGGCGCACTCGCTCGTGAAGCGGGCGAAACAGCCGGCAAGTACAAGATCACCCAGGGCACACTCACAAACGAAAACTACAATATCACCTTCACAGGCGCAGAGTTCACTATCGAGGCTACACAGGTTAACAGACTTGCAGGTGCAAACAGATTTGCAACAGCTGTCGAGATCTCCAAGGCAGGCTTTGAAAAGGCTGAAAATGTTATCCTCACAAGCGGTGTGAACTATGCGGACGGTATCGCAGGTGTTCCTCTCGCAGCAAGACTCAACGCACCTATCCTGCTCACAGCAGCTGATAAGCTCAGCGATGCAACGCTCGCAGAGATCGAAAGACTCGGTGCAAAGAACGTGTATATCCTCGGCGGAGAGGGCGTAATAAGCGCAGACATTGAAAAGGCACTTCAGGAAAAGGGACTCCAGACATGGCGCATCGCAGGCAATAACCGCTATGCAACATCAGCAGCTATAGCTCAGAGAGTCAGCGAAGATCCGACTGATGTCTTCTTCGTATACGGCGGCGGCTTTGCAGATACATTGTCTGTCAGCGCAATCGCAGCACGCAGAAATGCTCCGATCGTTTACCTCAGCACAAATGGCGAACTTGACCCGAGCATCGCACAGTATCTTGCAGTGCTCAAGGATAAGGGCTGCGTAAAGAACGCATATGTTATCGGCGGAACAGGCGTTATCTCCGATGATATGATGAACAAGGCAACTGCAGCACTCGGACTTGAAAGCGCAACAAGGATCGCAGGCAATGACAGATATGCAACCAGTGCAGCAGTCAACAAGGCATTCATTGATAGCTTTGATTCTGACGAGCTTTGTGTAGCAACAGGCGCAGATTTTGCAGACGCAGTTACAGGCGGCGTTTTCGCAGCAGCAAAGAAGGCTCCGTTCGTCCTCGTTTCCTCCAAACTCAATGAGGATCAGATAGCATTCATTAACAGCAGATCACCAATGAAGATCAATGTCTTCGGCGGAACAGGTGCAGTAAGCGATGAAACTGTCAAGGCAGTGATCGATGCGATAGTTACAGCACCTAATGCGGCAACGCAGAACATTACGACTCAGTCAGAGTAAGATCGGCATAATAACAATACTAACAGGGCAGCACCTCGCTGCCTTGTTTTTTGCCAAAAATCATTTCGCTTGCTCTTTGTTCGATGCGATAAAATAACGTAAAACAACAAACAAGTAAAGTATCGTCCATGCACAGCTTGAGGCGGCTGCAGAGTGCAATTGCTGGCAGAAATATGTATTGACGTTGTTATTTACTATGATATAATGTTGTCTTAGAAAATGTAACAATATGTGCATAATTTGCTTCAAGGGGTTGACTGGCTGCGAGAAGTATTTCTCCGATCAGGAATGAAAAATGAGATAACCTATGCTGACACGATGATTCATCATAGTTATATTCTTAAAGAGACACCGTAGTTCTTGCTTGCAGTTCGAGCTATGCCGATGTTCTCAGCGGCGGCGTTTACGCAGCGTACTACAAAGCTCCTTTGCAAAACGCAAGGGAGCTTTTTTATTGTGTGTATCATAATACAGGAAAACGAGCCTGCCGATAATCCGGATACGGCAGACCCGTTTTTGTTTTCAGAGTATTGCTTACTGCAGATTGAGATCGTTCTTGATGATATGGATGACCAGTGCAAATTCGATACCTGCGCATGCCGCAAAGAAAAATGCGAAGAAATACATAACGCCTTCTGTCGAAACTCCGTTACTGTAAAGGGCACTCGATATCGTCGAATACAAGAGCATATAGCCTATGATTATCAGCACTGCGAGCACCGTGCTTCCGCCCTTGCTTCCACCCTGCATCGAGCCTAACGCCGTGACGAGATAACAGCACAGCAGCACTGCGAGGAATCCTGTTGCGAGTGAGAGGAACAGCGGCAGTATCAGTCCGAAATTATCAAGTGCTTCGAAAAAAATGTCCATCATGTTCCTTATCGAATCAGCGTGACCTGTGCAAATCGAGATGACAAGCAAGCCCACATAAATGACCACAAAGCTGAGCACATAATTGACTGCACCTGCAATGACCTTTGCGATGACATGCTGTGCAGGTGTAACAGGCAGCGTGTTTGTCAGATAGCCTTCGTGGCTGAACATATTCTTTTTGAATCTGCGGACATTGTGAGAAATGGTCATGAATGCCAGCAGAGCGGTAAATATGTAATATACAATGCCAAATATGGCAAGCAGGGTGACCAGAGCTGATGATACCACTGAACCCGTACCCTGATTTATCAGCAGCAACAGCGAGAATATCGCAACACTGGCACCGTATGTGATATAAATACGTGTAAAGTCTTTCGAGAGATAAATGAACTCGTATTTGAGAAGTTTTTTCAGCATCCTGCAAACACCTCCTTGAAAATATCATTGAGAGATTTGCCGAAAGTATTTCTGAGCTGGTCTGCATCGCCCTGCAGCGCAAGCGTGCCGTACTTTATCATGATGACCTCGTTGAGCGCAGGCTCGATATCTGTTATGAGATGTGTCGAGATAACAACGCTCGAATCGGGGTTGTGCGCTCTGATTATCGTATCGAGGATATAATCTCTTGCAACAGGGTCAACGCCTGCGATAGGCTCGTCAAGCAGATACAGGCTGGCGTTTCTGCTCATTACCAGCACCAGCTGCACCTTTTCCTGTGTGCCCTTTGACAGCGTTTTCATCACTGCGTTAGGGTCGATGTGCAGATTTGCGAGCATCATTTCAGCCAGCGGTCTGCGGAAATCCGCATAGAAATCGCAGAAATAGTTGAGTATCTCATTTATCTTCATCCACTCGGGGATATATGTTCGGTCAGGCAGATATGAGACCATAGCCTTTGTTGCTGCACCAACAGGGCAGCCGTTTATCGTTATCGTGCCCGTGTTCGGTGTCAGCAGACCGCACAGGAGTTTGATGAGCGTGGTTTTTCCGCTGCCGTTAGGACCGAGAAGACCGATGACACGGCCGTTGCCGATGACAAGATCTATCGGACCGAGCGCATTGAGATTGCCGTAGCGCTTGGAGATCTGTGAACAGCGTACTATCTCACGCTGCCCTGCCTGCAAAGCACTCGCCTGGAACTGACTTATCCTTGGGTCGAGCATTATCGGATTCGGGTTGTAATAGCCGTTCATTCCCATCGGATTCGGCTGGTATGCGTTCTGTGTGTACTGCGGCTGATAGAAATTGCCGCCGTTCATGTTCGGCTGATATGTATTGCCCATCATGCCCTGCTGATACTGTTCTGTCGGAGCCGGCTGCGGCGGTATGAACTGCTGCGGCGGAGCTGATAAAGAGCTTCCGCAGAAGCGGCAGAAACCGCCGTCGGGCAGATTGACCTTTCCGCACCTCGGGCATATAGGGTCTGAGTCTGCCTGCTGCAGCGGCGCTGTTGTGACAGGCTGTTCGGTCATGCCGACCTGCTCATTCTGTATATCCATAGTGTTATTCCTTTCATCGTTTTGTGCAGCAAATGCTGCGGAAAATCACTATCAAGATTATAGCACCACAGCATATTATTGTCAAGCCGCAGCGGCGGTGCGCTTGTCCGTCGCATATTGGTTTGAGCGGACAGCGACCTTTGTGTCGCTCCGGGCGGTATTTCGTAAGGGTCGGGTATTAATTAGCATAAACTGTACGCACGAATTGGTCTGGAGGTGCTAAACTCAGTAGCATATCGGTCTGAGTGAACTGTGACCTTTGTGGCGATTCGGGCGGTACTTTGAATAATAGGGTAACCCATAAATTTTGATGCAGAATTAACAAAACAGAGCTTTCAACCTGTTCAAATCGCAGATTATCCTGCCACGCTCTTGACAAACCCGAACATATGTGCTATCATTAAGAAAATCATAAGAGAACAAACGTTCTTTGCGGACCGTGCGCTTTGCGGAGGCGCTGGCAGGGTGGGCAGTGGTGAACGTGCTGACCTAAAAAAGCCCTGCCGTCGA
>CAMYUO010000143.1 GCA_947302065.1 uncultured Clostridia bacterium
TGAAGTTATCGAGGTTGAACATTGGCTTGTAAGTTCTCAGATAAGCCTCAAAGCCGTCCTCGTGACGATAGCTGCCGTCGAACGGTTTTGGCAGACCCATGTGCTCAAAATCGTTGTTTGTGCCGTCCTGCGGAAAACTGTAAAAGTAGAAATCGGGATCGTCATAGTTGAAACCCGGCACTCTCAGCTCCTCACGCTCCCAGAACTCGTTGCCGACTGCATCCATATCGTCATAGACATGTTCGAGGAACTGATCGTTGATATACCTGATATTGCTCTGTATCTTCTTTTCAGCCTCGTTGATCCGCTTTTCAAGATAGGCTGCTATCTGACCGTTGGTGCAGCCGCCTGCGGCTTTGTCCATTTCGTACACGCTGTCCCACTCGTCTCTTATATCGGAGCAATCGACATTGAATCCGATCTGGTCGTCCTTATACAGCCCGATATAGCCGAAATCAAAAGTTCCCTTTACCTTGAACTGTCCGTCATCAACATATACATTTACCATAACTGTTCCTCCTATGTATCCGTCATTTTCGCAGCGGCTCTCTTTCCCCTGCATACAATAGTCACACAATAGCGGCAAAATTCCCGATTTTTCTGAAGAAAATGATCACAGCTGTTGCCTTGCACAAACGTCAGACCGCAGCAGGCAGTTTGATTTATAGCTATTGCACAAGAATACAGCGGTATTTTTTATATAATACCACATTTTATTTTGATTGACAATACTGATATAATACGCTATAATAAAATTGACAATAATCAATTATCGCCAAGTTCACATTCGACAGGGAGGTAATGGATATGGCAGAAAAAAAGGAAGAATTCAAGCCGTATATCCCCGCCGATAAGATAACGCCTGAATTCACGGCAACATCGGTCATTGTCGGTGTTATACTCGCCATTGTTTTCGGTGAGACGCCGATATGACAGCGCCATGACAACGGACAGCTGGATATCAAGCGCTGATGAAAAGCTTTATTACGGCAAAAACAACGGCAAAGATCAGGTCGTGCTCTGATGCTCTATACACTATGCGGCACCCGTTTATGACGGGTGCTGTTTTTGTTGGTCTTGTGTTTTATCGGTAAAAAAGAATTGTCCGTTCAGTGTTTGATATTTATGCGTATCACCTGCATTTCGTATCGTTTTTGTTCTTGTTTCAACTGCTCATTCTTTTTTCTCAGCTACATATTAGCACAACGATATTTGCAACTTCTTTGCAGATGTCATACATCATTTTTTATGAAAAGTCTGTTTCCTGCAAGGGTATTGCAAGGCTCGGTATGATAATATGTAATCACAGCAAGAGGAAACAACACAAACGAAAAAGGAGGAAACACAAAATAATAAAGTGTCTGTACACCGTGCAGGCGCTTTTTTCATGCTTAAACAGCTTGGCATTACCACATGGAAAAGCAAAATATAACGGCACGGAAATCGCTCAGTTTACAGGTCTGCATGGCAGCTGAGTATTGACAATGCACAACTGTTGTGGTATAATTTCAGTAACAAATAAACACTTTATTAATCATATGATTTCCGAGTATCTGTGAAAGGAGGATGGGCGTGATGAATCAGAAAAAGAGCATCAAGAATATACGCATCATACAGATATCTATGATAATCGGCTACGCTGTTATCGTTATCTCGACAGCACTGATCATCACTGCACTTGCGCTGAAAAAGACCGATTCGCTGATGAAAAACAAGGTCACCTCGCTTACATCTTCGCTGAACGTTCAGATGAAACTCAATCTTGAAAGCTATATGTCCCGTATGGAAACTATCGCAACACTTGCATTCGGTGACGAGCTTTCATACAAATACGATGCGACCGACCCGAACAACGACGAATATGAAGCTATCAACATAGAAAAATCGCTTACCGACAAGCTGTACAGCCTTTGTATAATGGAGAACTTTGTTGATTACGGCATCGTTTACCGCAACAACAGGACTGTCGGCAAGATCTCGAATGCGACCTCTTCCCTTTTCGGCGACAAGCTGTTCACAGAGCTTGGCAAGATGATAAACAACCCCAACAGTAACGACGGCTGGTTCACAGGCTACGAGAATAATTATAAGCGTATCTATTATGTAAAGTCGGTGCACGACAATGCCCTGCTTTTCATATCGTTTTATTCGGACGAGCTAAACGAGGTCTTTGACAACCCCGAAACTCTGTCTGATATCGATCAGGATTACAACACGATATACTCAAAGAATCATTCGGAGACAGGTTCACCTCTGCCGGAAGAGATACGCTCACGTATCGAGGGACACTATTCCGCATCGCTGATCGACAACGATTATCTGGTGTCTGTAAACAAATGCGGCAGCTGGTATGTTGTGTGCTCTATCCCGACAAAGATAATCCTCAACGAAAAGACCGAAATAACAAACTATATGATCCTGACAGGTGTGATAGCTGCTCTTGTCGCCGTACTTGTAGGCTCTTATCTGAGCTATCTGCTGATAAAGCCTGTCAAGGCTCTCGTCAACGACCTTGAAAACAAAGCAAGCACCGACCGTCTGACAGGGATAAACAACAAGCTCGCTTTTGAAGAGCTTTCGGGCAGCTGCATCGACAACACACCGAAGCGTGAACACAAGGCGCTTATCATTCTTGACCTTGACGATTTCAAATCGGTCAATGACAATTTCGGTCATGCCGCAGGCGACGAGCTGCTCAAGGAGATAGGCGACATACTCAGGACGGTGGTCTCAAAGGACGATTATATCGGCCGTATCGGCGGCGATGAGTTCTGCGTGCTCGTGAACACCAAGCTCAGCAGCACGGACGAGCTGCGTGAATATGCGGCTGACAAGTGCGTAGAGTTGGAAGTGAGACTGCGCAGCTGCAAGTTCACAACAGAGCACGATGCAAGTATATCGTCAAGCATCGGCATCGCACTGTTCCCAGAGGACGGAAGCGATTTCAGCGAGCTTTACAAAGCCTGCGATAAGGCACTTTATTTCTCAAAGAGCAAAGGCAAAAACAGATATTCGTTCTATAAGCCCGAAATGGAAAGTGAGGGAGATAAATGAAGCGAAAACTGTTAGCACTGCTTACCGCAGCAAGTATGCTTTTTCTCACCTCATGTTCTGATAAGAGCGTAGTCGTCGAGCAAAAGGCTCAGACGCAGATAACGCTTTCGTGGTGGGGAAATGACACCAGAAACGAGTACACGCTCGAGGCGGTAAAGAAATTTGAAGAGCTGCACCCCGATATAAAAGTCAAGTGCAGCTATTCCGAATGGTCGGGTTATGAAGCAAGAAATCAGGTGCGGATGATATCGGGCACAGAGACAGACGTTATGCAGATAAACGTCGGCTGGCTCTCGCAGTATTCCGCAGACGGCAAAGGCTATTATGATATAGAACTGCTCTCAGACACAGTTGACCTTTCCAACTTTTCAGATGAGATGCTCGCTTACGGTCGGCGCAGCGGCGTTCTCAATGCGATACCTATTGCTATGAACGCTGAAACAGTTTACATAAACCGCACCGTCTATGACAAGTACGGCCTGTCGGTGCCAAAGACGTGGGACGACTTTTTCAGCGCAGCAAAGGTGATGAAAAAAGACGGAGTATATCCGCTCGCAGGTGCAGAAAAAAGCATCTGGCTCTACTGTATCACATACGCCGAGCAGGTCACGGGCAAAAAGTTCCTCACTGACGACAGCAAGATCGGCTTTGACACCGCCGATCTGAAGATAATGATAGAGTTCTATAACAAGCTCGTCAAAGAGGGAGTTATCCCGAAAGTCGAGGATTTCCAGCGTTTCAATATCGACAACGGAAAATATGCCGGCGTTATCGCCTGGGTCAGCGATGCGATTAATTATTTCAAGGAGCCGCTGGCAAAAGGTCAGGACATCATCGCTGCCGATTACACGACACTATCGGGCAAACAAAGCGGTGAGGGCTGGTATGCAAAGCCAGCCACACTGTATGCGATAAGCAAGAACACTCAGCACCCGAAAGAAGCGGCAATGCTGCTCGATTTTATGCTCAACAGCTCGCAGTGGACAGAGCTGCAGGGACTTGACAAGGGCATACCCGTGAGCAGCGCTGCAAGATCATATCTTGACAAAAACAACAAACTATCCGGTCTGCAGTACGAAGCATCTCTTGTCATGGAAAAC
This sequence comes from uncultured Clostridia bacterium, assembly GCA_947302065.1. Lineage (GTDB taxonomy): Bacteria > Bacillota > Clostridia > Oscillospirales > Ruminococcaceae > Hominimerdicola. The sequence goes on from CAMYUO010000143.1 coordinate 4,155, forward strand.
AACGACAAGATCAGCCGTATGGATCCGATAGTCGAGGACGCCAAGATGTTCAATTCGTTCACCAATGCATGCAATCTGCTGCTGTTCGGGAAAAAGAACGCTGATGAAGCGGCAAAGGAGCTTTGCAAAAATCTCGAAAGTGCAGGCTACAAGTTCACCTAAAACACAAAACTCAGCGCTCACCTTCTGCGTGGGCGCTTTTTTCGTGTACAGCACTTGAAAGTGCGGGCACGAAGAGGTATACTATTATTGGTCAGATTTTTGCTAACCAAAAACTAATAAACATCTGTTAAGATATACTATGGGGGTGTCGTATATGGATAAGCGGATCCTTATAATAGAAGACGAGGCTGCGATAAGAGAGATACTGACAGCACCGCTGCAGGCGCAGGGTTACATTGTCACAGGCGCAGCCGACGGTCTTGAGGGAATCAATGCGTATCACGACGGTAAGTTTGACCTTATACTGCTTGACATAATGCTGCCGAAGATAGACGGATACACGGTCTGCGAAATGATACGCAGAGAGTCAGACATACCGATAATAATGCTGACTGCACTCGACTCCGAGCAGGCACAGATAAAAGGATTTGACACGCTTGCCGACGATTACATAACAAAGCCGTTCTCGATAAGGCTCGTGCTCAAGCGTGTCGAAGCGCTTTTGCGCAGAACGGCATCCGAGACCGAAAACCCCGACGGCGAGATAAGATACCGTGACCTGACGCTCAGCGAGACAGAGCGCAGAGTGACCGTCTCGGGCAAAGAGGTCACGCTGACACATCTTGAATTTGAGATACTGCTTTTGTTTTTGAAAAACAAAGGCCGTGTGTTTTCCCGTGATGACCTGCTCAATCTCGTATGGGGATACAACTTTGCAGGCTATGAAAAGGGCGTTAATTTCCACATAATGAACCTGCGAAAAAAACTGAAAGCCGATTATATCGAGACTGTAAGAGGGGTGGGATACCGTATTGCGAAAGAGGATCAGAAACAGCCTTAGTGCAAAGGTCTTCCTGTGGGTTTTCTCCACGCTGACGATATGCTGCATATTAGTTTACGGCATCATTTTTGCACTGCTGCCGAGCCAGTTCGACGTCAGGATGTACAACGAGATGGAGGACAAGGTTACGCAGCTCGCATACAGGTTAGACGGCAGAACGATGTATCAGGCATACGATGAGCTTGAAGAATTCTGCAGGAGCAACAATGCGTCTGTCACGCTCAGCGGTTACGGCGAGACACGCACCTTCGGCGAGATAAACATGGAGTATGAAAGCGACAGCGTCATCGGAACAACTATCACTGCAACCGTTTATCTGACCGATATGTATTCCGAATACGAAATTACAGTAAACTATCTTTCAAGGGCGGCACACATCATAACAAACGTAATGCTGTGGCTTTTGCCGGTGGTCATCGCAGGCATACTTCTGCTGTCGCTGCTGAGTGCATTCATATGCAGCAAGGTCATCGTCAGCCCGATAAAGAAGATAAGCGTTATCTCAAAGAAAATGACTGCGCTTGACCCGACATGGAAATGCGATGTCAGCCGCAGCGACGAGATCGGCGTGCTGTCAGAGAGCCTTAACACAATGGCGTCACGCCT
>CAMYUO010000144.1 GCA_947302065.1 uncultured Clostridia bacterium
CGATAATAGCGACTTTCTTGCCCTTGAGAACGTTGATGTCGCAGTCCTGCTGATAGAATATTCGTGCCTGATCCATGATTGATTCCTCCAATATAATTGTTTCCATTTTATTTATGCAGCCGTGGCTGTATGATACTTAGTTGTTCTTTGCGCGCAGTGTATCGCTGCCTTTTTCGATAGCGACTGTGCCTGTTCTAACCATTTCGATAATGCCGTAGGGAGCGATTATCTCCTCAAATCTGCAAAGCTGTGCGTAGGTATCGCAGATCTCGAGCGTCATAGTTGTAAGAGTTACGTCCATGACCTTTGCGTTGATTATCTCGGCGATGGTCATTACCTCGCTTCTCTTTTCGGGAGCGACGGTGAGCTTGACGATCATAAGCTCTCTTGCGAGGAACTCGTCCTTGGCAAAGGTCTTGACCTTGATGACCTCGATGAGCTTATTGAGCTGTTTTTCTATCTGCTCGACGGTATGCTCGTCGCCGTCGGCAACTATTGTTATTCTTGAAACTGACGGGTCGTGGGTAGGACCTACTGCAAGGCTGTCGATATTAAAGCCTCGTCTTGAAAAGAGTCCCGATATTCTCGAAAGAACACCGCTGTGGTTTTCCACAAGCACGGAAATTGTATGCTTCATCACTTGTCCTCCGATTTAATGAATTGCCTTGATATCATCTGCCTGCGCAGATATATCAGCCTTTACTCTGCTGTTTTTTCTTGTTGTCGATAATTCTGTATGCACAGTAAGCAAACCAGATCACCCAAGACCATGCCCACGCATTCAAAGGAATGCTGACTGCTAGATAAACGATTGCAACAGAAATAGCTATGATCCAATGTTTCATAGTTATACCTCCCCTTTTCTTCCACTCTTTATCGAGTGTGACCGACTATTCTAATAAAGTATAGCACCGATTTGTTGTGATTATATGAACAATAAACAGATATGTTATTAACCGCGCACTATCTTGTGGGGAACATATCATCGACCACAACTTCGACAAGGCATATGCCCTTGTGGGTGACTATCATATCAATAGCCTTATCTACGTCGCCCTTGCCGTCAACGCGCATAGCGTCGATGCCGTAAGCCTTTGCAAGCTTGATAAAGTCGGGTGAGCCGTCAAGGAAAACGGCGGTCTGTCTGTCGCCGTAGCCGATAGTTTGCAGCTCGCGCACCATACCGAGTCTTTGATTTGTCATAATGACTATCTTGATATCAACGCCGTGCTGGACAGCAGTTGCAAGCTCCATCATAGACATCTGGAACGCACCGTCACCGCAGATAGCAACAGTCGGGCGTTTCGGGTCAGCCATCTTTGCGCCGACCGCAGCGGGAACAGAATATCCCATTGTGCCCATTCCGCCTGTGGTGAGCAGTCTTCCGCCCTTTTTGAACTTATAGTTGTTGCATGTCCAGATCTGGTTCTGACCGACATCTGCAATGATGTTCGTGTTTGCGGGCATCGCAGCGGAGAGCTTGATGACAAACTCCTTCGGGTCTACCGTGCCTGCTGGTGTCTTAACAGGCTTATACTGCGAACGCATAGCCTTGAGCTGCTTTATCCACGCATCGTGCTTCATCGGCTGAGCCTTTTCGAGCAGCTGCTCGAGCACCAGCTTTGCATCGCCCACCAGCGGGATATCCGTGCCGATGTTCTTGCCTATCTCGGCAGGGTCGATGTCGATATGTATGATAGTTGTCGTCTTTGCAAGAGTCATAGGTGCGCTGACAGCTCTGTCGCCCACTCTTGCACCGACAAGGAACAGCACATCGCACTCGTTGACAGCCTCATTTGCAGCTTTGATGCCGAAAGACCCTATCATTCCGCAGAAAAGCGGGTCATCGTCTGGGAAAGTTGAAATTCCCATCATCGTCGTAACGACAGGTATCTGCATCAGCTTTGACAGCTGGTTTATCTCAGCCTGTGCGTGAGCAGCATACACACCGCCGCCAACGCATATCAGCGGCTTTTCAGCCTCGCTCAATGCTTTGATGACCTTTTTCACCTGAAAAGCGTTGCCCTTGCCTGTGGGCTTATAGCTTCTTATCTCGCACTTTTTCGGATATGCAAAATCTATCATCATTTTCTGCACATCCATTGGCACGTCAATCAGCACAGGACCCGGTCTGCCCGAGCCTGCGATATAAAATGCCTCTTTGAACACTCTTGCGACGTCGTTCGGGTCTTTGAGCAGGTAGCTGTGCTTTACGAACGGCTCAGCTGCACCTGTTATGTCAGCCTCCTGAAAAACATCGGAGCCTATCTGGTCGGTGTTGACCTGACCTGTTATGCATATCACGGGTATAGAATCGGCATAAGCCGTAGCAATAGCTGTAATAAGATTGGTTGCGCCCGGTCCCGAGGTCGCAATGCAGACCGCAGGTTTGCCCGAGATACGTGCAAAGCCGTTGGCAGCGTGACCCGCATTTGCCTCATGGCGCACAAGGACGTGGCGGATATCCTTTTCGGCAGTTTTCAGCTCGTCATAGAACGGGCAGATAGCAGCGCCGGGATAGCCGTAAACGGTATTGATGCCTTCAGCTCTGAGGCATTCGACCATTGCCTTGCTCACTGTCATTTTCATATTAAGCAGACCTCCAACAAGCAATTTAGGGTTTTAAATCAGTATAGCACAAAACGGCTATCAAGTCAACAGCAAAATACAACAATCAGAGGTAAGAAATAAGATGTAATAGATAAGAGACTGCACCGCCCTCATAAAACTAACGAAGCTCCCCTGCGTGTGCAAAGGAGCTTTGTTGCGTTATACTGAGTTTTTGACTATATCTGCGATGTGGTTGTCAGGTACGACACCGACGCCGCCGAAAGCTGTTATCTTGCCTGCTGATTTTGCTTTGAGATAAGCCTTCTGCTCGTCAGTGAGCTGTGGCGTTTTCAGCTTGCCGTTGATGAGGAACAAAGGAGCTTTGTTGAGTGCTGCGTAAACGCCGCCTGCGAGTGCGTCAGGGAAATCCATACCCGTTGCTACGCAGATCATATCACCGTTGAGAACATTTGCGAATTTCTCGTTTACTGCGACACAGGTAGAGAATCTGTTTGCGCCAAACACCCTTGTCGGTGCAACGCCGAGAGCATTGCCGGCTTTCTTCATCATATCGTCGCTGATAACACCCGTTCCCCCGATAACATATGCGTTCTTCACGCAGCCTGCCTTTTTGAGTTTTGCGAGGTAAGCAGACGTGTCAGGATGAAGATCACCCTTTGTTGAGAGATAGATTATCGGAGCATTCTTGCACGCTGCGATAGGGCTGACAGACAGCGCATCTGCCGAATTGAATGCGTAAACAAAGAACACATCGGTCGGTGCATCGTTGAGCTTTTCAGCTATCGCAGTTGCGGTGCCAAAGCGTGATGCACCAAAGATACGATCGGTTGTGAGTCCCTCTTTTTTGAGGCTGTTCTCGACTGCTGTGCTTATCGCACCTGTGCCGCCGAGAATGATAACATTCTTTGCTTTGAGTCTCTTTATCTCTGCGAGAGTTGTGGGATCGAGAGTCTTTGTGTTGGTCAGCAGGATAGGCGCATTAAGTTTGGTTGCGAAAGATACGCCTGCGAGTGCATCTGCATAGTTCAGACCGTATGCGAGAACGACCGTGTCAGCCTGCTTGAATGATGCCTGTGAGATCTTAGCAGCTGTTTCGTATCTGCCGGAGCCGGCGAGTCTGGTAGTTGTTATTTCGCTCGTGGACTTTTTAGGAATAGTCTGAGTTTCAGTCTTTTTGCATACCGAGCAGGTCCTTTCCTTTTTGCCCTCTGTGGTCGTGGTTGCTTCCTTTGTGGTTCTCCAATCGCCCCACTTATGTCCGGTTGCTTTTCTTACCTGTGTCTCGGCAGTGGTCGGTTTCGTTCCGGCTGAGTCGCTGAATGCCTTATTGCACCCTGTGCAGACCCAGTAAACAAAATTTCCGTCCTCGGTACAGGTAGGTGCTTTTGCTTCGACACGCTTGATCGTATGAACGTGCTTATCGGGGAATACGAACTTTACTTTTGAATAGCAGCCGTTCTTTTTGGTCTGCTGATAGATGTAGTCACATATTGCTCTGAACTCGGCTGCATCTTTGTTCAGGTCTATCGTGTGGGTCGTGTCGCTGAGATTGCGGCTTTCCAGCAGAGTAAAACCGCTCTGGTCGTCTTTGAGTTTTATGTCATAGTTCTGGTCAGCACCTGTGCTGTGGTCGTCATCGACATTGACATTATATCCGCTTTTCGGGCCGTCCACTCTGACACGCTGGTTTATGTAGTAACGTCCGGTGCTGTGTCCCCAGTTAACGATATAAAACATATAATAGATAAGCTCTCTCTGGTCAGCGTTGTTGAACTTGAAGTCGCCCTTGGTAAAGTCAACAGTCAGCGTTCCGAGATCCTTAGGTTCGAGCACAGGTATCTCCAGGCTCTTTTCATCAAGCTGCGTCGTGCATTGCTTGTCGGAGAAATACTTGCTGCATCTTGTGCACTTCCAGTATTCTATGTTTCCTTTATCATAGAATGTCGGCTGCTTTGCAGTTGTGTGATAGCTCTCCGACATGCTGTGACCGAGCTTTGGTCTGAGCCATTCCTGAGTCTCGTTTATGGTAAACTTGTCACTGCTGTTGAAATGCTTTCCGCAGACAGAGCAATCATATGAACCCTTGTGACCGTCCTCTGTGCAGGTCGCATTCTTAGCGGGGTTCCAGGTCAGTTTGTGTCCTGATCTTTCGATGACCCAGCTGTCCTTGGCAACAGGGGTCTTACCGTCCTTATCGCCAAAGTACAAGCCGCAGTCTGTACACTCCCAGTATGCCGTGTTGCCGTCTTCAAGGCAGGAACCAGCCTTGGCTGCGGTCTTTTTGAGTGTATGGGTGTGTGCTGTTGGTGCAAAAGTCACTTCCTTTGCGGGCTTGCCAGTTGATTTATCCTTGATATAGCTGCGGGCGCTCTTTTTGATCTCCTCCCAGCTTGCAGGAACGGTTATCTTTTCGTTTACAAGGGTCACGCCCATGTTCATATTGCAAACAGCGCCGTTTACATACATTCCAGCTGTGGTCGTGACTTCCTCACCTTTTTCAGACTTGACATGAACAGCGGAATTTGAAACTGTGAGATAGTTGCTTGATGATGAGTAACCGCCTATGCCCTGATAGTCAGCGTCTATCTCAACGTTTGCGTTTATGATCCTGAAATCGCTGTCCTCAAGATAGATGCCATATCCGCCTTTCAGCGTGAGCTTGTTCTCACCGGTGACAATGCCGTCGATACCGCCAAATCTCATAACGTGGCTCTTGGCAGACAGTGTTACGTCTTTTTTAGGTGTTATTGTGAGTGTGTCATTGAACGAATAATTGCAGGAGATAAGGGTGCTGTTCCCGGTCGAGTAATCATCGTTGATATACAGCGTTTTGGTGTTCTCATTGAATGTGAAAACGCCGTTGCCGAGAATATCTTTTGCATTCTCTGTCGTGACCTGAACACCGTCAACGTAAAGGCCGTACTTCTGACCCTTTGTGAAATTGCAGGTCAGCGTGACATCACGGGCAGGCATAGTAAATGTCGTCCACGAAGAATCGGGGCTTTGCAGTTCGATGTCCTCGCCGTCAAGCGTCCAGCCTATGAAATAGTAGTTACCGTCATCGGGCTTTTTGCCGTACAGGTATACAAGGTCGCCCTCTGCAGCTGTGATTTCCGTGTTTGAGCCTCTTGAAGGGTCAAGCGTTGCCGTGCCGTTTACTATCTTCAATGTGTGAGGTATCT
>CAMYUO010000145.1 GCA_947302065.1 uncultured Clostridia bacterium
GATGCCTATGCTGATAACGTTGACCATGCTTCGTCCCGAAACAGCGACCTTACGCCCCGTGCGGACCGCATTGTTGATTATCTGCTGGACTCTGTGTATATTTGATGCAAAGGTAGCGATGATTATTCGCCTACCCTCAGCCTGAACAAAAAGCTTTTCAAAACTCTCGCCGACCTTGCGCTCACTCATCGTAAAGCCCGGTCTGTCGGCGTTCGTGGAATCAGACATAAGCGCAAGCACGCCTCTGTTGCCAAGCTCTGCAAACCTCTGAAGGTCAATGATACCGCCCTCGATAGGAGTGTAATCGACCTTAAAGTCGCCTGTATGGATAAGCACACCGGCCGGTGTGTGGATAGCCATGCCTACTGCATCGGGAATGGAGTGGTTGACTCTTATGAATTCAACTGCCATACAGCCAAGCTTGACCGTCTGTCTCGGTGTAACTACGTTGAGTTTTGCGCCTGCAAGGATACCATGCTCTTCAAGCTTGCCCTCAACAAGACCGAGAGTCAGCCTTGTTCCGTAAACAGGAACGTTGAATTTCTTGAGGAAATACGGCAGACCGCCTATGTGATCCTCATGTCCGTGTGTGAGAACAACGCCTCTGAGCTTATCAATATTCTTTTCAACATACGAATAATCGGGCAGAACAATGTCTACACCAAACAGCTCGCTGTCAGGAAATGCCATACCACAGTCGATGATAAGCATATCGTTAGCACATTCTATAGCGGTGCAGTTCTTTCCGATCTCGTTAAGTCCTCCCAGAGGGATTATCTTGACAGGTGTCTTTCTTGACGGCTCTTTAGGCTGTCTTGGTGCATTTGCCTGCCTTATTGCAGTTCTCTGACCTCTGCCCTGCGCCTTTGCACCGACGCTGCGAGCCGACCTCTTTCCGTTCTCTGAATTCTGCTTCGATTCAGCCTGCGGCTCGCTTTTCCTTCTTCTGTAAACAGTTCTTCCTGTTCTTTCGTTATTATTACCCATTTGATCACTATCAGCCTTGTATTACGCTCATTCAAGGCTTTTGATATACTCCTTTCAATTCTTTACATATAATGTCTGTTTTACGGCAGAAAAACTACACCTCAGCGCACAACAGGCGCCTGTATGATATAAAGGTAAGTCGAAGTGAGCTTTTCAGCTGTTTGAACGCACAAAATACCTAAAATACATTATACCAAAACACGCCGCCAATGTCAAGTAATTTAAGATATCATCATCCGGATCGTCAATCTGAACTATCGTGATGGTTTTCAGCGTATTTGCGCAGCTTTTGCGTGATATCATCACAAAACGAACTTGCAAACTCCATCTTTGTGCTCTCGGCAAATATCATAATATCACGGCTGTTTTTGCAAGGCCTTATATATGCGCTGGAATTCTCATCCTTGACCTCAAAGCCGTCAGAACCGACAGCCATAGCATTTTCAAGCGAAGATACGGCTTTTGCATCGACCGAAATATATCGTTGTGTGCAGCAGACAGGCTCGATCTCATCGAGAGCTTGCTTAAAAGAAATCTGCTTTTCATCAAGGTATCTGCAGATCATCACACACAGCAGCAGCGCATCACGAACAAAAGCGTCCTTGTGCTTACAGGCTATTTCTCTGGCAGCGGCGTCATTTTCATCAACACAAACCGTATTGTATCGTAACAATTTGCCCTGATAACGTTTCGCAAGCCTTTCAGCCGCAAAAGGCATGCAATGTGGCAGACTGACAGGCTTATTCTCGTCAATCATTATCCTGCATCCGAGCAAACAAAGGTTTTCCCAGCGAACGTTTCCGACAGTTTCGCTGTAAGCATTAACAGACATCAGGTCACTCGAAAGCTGGAAAACGACTCGTTCGCCTCGGCAATCGTTAGAATAATGAAAGAGCTCATCACACAGCTGCGCCGCAACAGGCTCGTTTGTCCTCATACTAACGCATAAGCCTTTCAGACTCTTTGGCAATTCAGACTTAAGAAAACGCAGATACGCTGCCTTTTCACCTGTAGCATCAATATGCTTGCCGAATTGCGATAGCGCAGCAAATCTGAATGACTTGCGTTCAAAGCACTCGCAAATATCCTGTTCTAACTTAGTCAGTAAAGGCAGTCCGCTTTTCTGAACGAGCCTGATATCACCATTTGCATCCACCCCGACAAATATCCCGACAACACTTTCAGTTCTTGTGACCGCATAAGAGAGCTGCAGCATAATGCACTCCCCTATGTCATACACGTTGACTCCTGCCGAAAACAATCCACAACAAACGGCATCAAGCAAAGGCTGCATTCTGTTATCTGACGACCTTCCGACGACTGCACTGTCACCAATACCAAGTGAACTGCCTACAGCTTTACCAAGGCGAACGAACTCAGAAACGTCAGCTGTTCCGTCAAACAAGCTGCAAATGCCGTCATCATCGAAGTGCAGAGACTTTTTGCAGCGAGCAGTCGCATCAGGGTGATCGGCATCTACAACTGCATTTTCGCCAATGAAAGTATTAGAACGCACGCTTATGCCATCTGTTACAACTGCTGACGGCGAAAGCCTTACTCTGCTCATGAGAGCCGAATCCGGGCACAAATATGCTCCTTCAACAAAGCAATTCTTGCAAACCATCGCATTCTTGCCGATATACGAACCGTAAACAGCCGTGCCATCACCTATCCTTGCATTATCCGAAACAGCAGTGTGAGGTCCGATAACAGCACCTGCACCGATCGTTACGTTTCTACCGATATATACCGGTGGGATAAATGTTACCCCGTTGAAATTGCTGTCTGTCAGCTTAATTATGCCGCCACTTTTATCAAGTATTTCAGCTTGACGACACAGGAAATCTTCAATGCTGCCAATTCTGCCAACAGTTTTTGAAACATCCTGCTTTTCTGATATCTTGTTTAAAAGATCTACAAATACGTCGTTTGCATCTGTAAAGTCTTTGCGCTTTACGTCGGATTTGCGTAAAAGCGCTAAGGCAGGTGTGCCGTTTTGACAATCATAGTTGTCGTTTTTGACAAAACCAGTGATATCCGTATCAATGCAATCAAACGCATCACATACAAGATAGTCACTGTCAGCATCAAGTATAAAACTATCTTTGCCATTCAGATATTCAAGCTTGATCTTATCTTTATGCCTGTAACGTTCTACAGCTCGTTTTATCCCGCTTTCGTATTTTTCGCTCAAAACATATGCTTGTTCTATCCCTGCAGCGATCAGCTTATCTGTCAGCCTTTCAAGGACAGTCTTTCCGCACAGCTCCAACAGCACGGGTGCGGTATGTTTTGTTATTGCTTTGAGACCTGAAATATGATCTCTGCAAAGTATTATGCCGTTCATTTTGTTGCCTCCGATACATATAATATGTATACAAGTATTGGCTTTTGCAAAGTATTTAATCATTCGCTGTTATTTTTTGTGTTTACCCCTTTTCAAATTGATTTTTTTATGGTATAATGTCTGTAATATGCAGGAAAGGAGTTTGTCCGCTATGGCACATGATTATATTGAACTAAAAAAGAAAGCACTTGAAAAGTTCTTTTCAAGAATGAACCCACAGCAGCAAAAAGCTGTGTTCAAGATAAACGGTCCCTTGCTCATACTTGCAGGAGCCGGCAGCGGAAAGACTACTGTCCTTATCAACCGCATTGCAAACATGATATATTTCGGTGATGCATATAACAGCACTGATAACAATGCTGACGATGCTGACTGCAAGTTCCTTGAAGACTATATCAGCGGAAAGACTGACGACAGCGCCAGATTGTCTGATATTGTCGCATCTGATCCGATAAAGCCGTGGAGCATTCTCGCTATCACATTTACAAATAAAGCTGCAAATGAGCTTAAAGACAGACTCTCAGCCATGCTTGGCGAAGCAGGTGAAGGTGTTGCTGCCTCAACATTCCATTCGGCTTGCGTAAGGATACTCAGAAGCGAATGTGAAGCACTCGGCTATGCAAGGAATTTCACCATATACGATACAGACGATTCTCAAAGAACGATCAAGGACATCCTCAAGGACCTTGATATCTCTGATAAAATGTTCCCGCCTAAAGTCGTGCTCGGCGAGATATCGCACCGCAAGGACGCAATGACAGATGAGGACACATTCTTGGAAATAGCTGCCTCTGATTACAGACTCTCAACTATCGCTAAGGTGTATAAAGAGTATCAGCACAGGCTGAGGCTCGCCAATGCGATGGATTTTGACGATATTATCTTCAATACAGTTACGCTGTTTGAAAACTTCCCCGATGTTCTCGACCACTACCAGAACAGATATAAGTATATCATGGTCGATGAGTATCAGGATACAAATACGGCTCAGTTCAGACTTGTTGAGCTGCTTGCACGCAAATTCGGCAATATCTGTGTTGTCGGCGACGATGACCAGAGTATTTACAAGTTCCGTGGTGCAACCATCGAGAATATCCTCGGTTTTGAAGAACAGTTCGGATGCAACATCGAGACTGATGTTATAAGGCTTGAGCAGAATTACCGTTCAACGCAGAACATCCTTAACTGCGCTAATGAGCTTATCAAGCACAACAGTGCAAGAAAAGGCAAGAATCTCTGGACCAGCTCGGGTGACGGAGATAAAGTAGTATTCTACAAAGCCGCAGATGAAAAGAACGAGGCAAAATTCATTGCCGATCAGATCCTTGATGATGTTGGCAATGGAGGCAAATACAATGATCACGCTGTTTTGTACAGGATAAACGCTATGTCAAACGGCATAGAACGTGCGCTTATGCAAAGCGGTATCCCATACAAGATATTTGGCGGAATGAAGTTCTATGACCGAAAAGAGATACGTGACGTGCTCGCTTATCTGCAGGTCATAAACAATAACGCCGATATGCTCAGGCTTAAGCGTATAATCAATGAGCCGAAACGAGGCATCGGTGATGCTACGGTAGCTTTGCTCGAACAGATCTCATCTGATCTTGGCGATGACCCGGTAAGCGTGATGAGGAACTCCGCTGATCTTGCACCTATCGAAAAAAGGTCAAAACAGCTCACAGCTCTTGCAGATATGTTTACACAGCTTGGCGAGTTCGCTCAGACAAGCACTCTCGAAGAGCTTCTTGATGAGCTTCTTGATGTTTCGGGTTATGGCGAATACCTGCAAACACAGGGCGATGAGGGTATTGCAAGGCTCGAAAACATTGCCGAACTTAAATCAACAATGGCACAGTATGAAGAGGAAGACCCTGAGCCTTCCCTTTCTGGATTCCTCGAGCAGATATCACTGTTCACAGATATCGACACGCTTGACCAGAACGCAGACTATGTTGCACTTATGACAATGCATGCTGCAAAGGGACTTGAATTTCCGATAGTTTTCGTTGTCGGAATGGAAGAAAACATCTTCCCGTCAGCACGCAGTATGGAAAGTGACGAAGATATTGAAGAAGAGCGCAGACTTGCTTATGTTGCAATGACAAGAGCCAAAACAAAGCTTTATCTCACAAGAGCCTGCGAAAGAATGCTCTATGGTCACACCGACAGGAACAGAAAGTCTCGTTTCCTCAAAGAAATACCGAGAGAGTATGTTGAAAAGAAGGAACAAGAGGGTCTGTCCCAGGCAGTCAGCTCCTCATCGAATGCTTTTGGCGAGGTAGGTTCTATCCGCAGCATGTCGCTCAGACAGCAGCTAAACATGAGAAAGACTGAGAAACCTTCTGCCGAAACGCAGTCGTTCTCTGCGGGCGACAGGATAAAA
>CAMYUO010000146.1 GCA_947302065.1 uncultured Clostridia bacterium
CCCTTGGCTACCATATCAACAAGCGAAAGATAGTAAGGACTGATGCAGATATTAGAGTAAGTCGTAAGCTCTTTTGAGTCCTTCATCTGAAGCGGATAATATACCGAGAGACCTGACGCTTTTGTATGGTTGCTGCCGTTTTTGTTATAAACGATGCAGTTCTTCAAAGCCTCAAGTGCAGCACTTCCGTCAGCATATGAAGAACACTGATTTATAATGCCGCCGATATCGACCATATTGGTGTAACCCTCAGTCTTATTGTTGCCGCCGAAATTATCGGCATTTGTTACGCCTCTGACAACACCTGCAAGGTCTGATCCTGCCTTTTCGTAAAGCGCTTTTGCATAGCTGTTGAATGCTACTACAAAGTCATCGAATTTTGAAAGATCAACTATCGTCAGAGTGCAGCCATTCTCCTGTCCGGAAGATGCACATTCCTGATAGAAGCTGTCAGCGATCACCTTGCCGAGATCGCCGCCGTTAGCCGTCGGGTTTTCAGCAAGATAAGTACCATAAGTTGTGTAATCCCAGCCTGAGCCCGGTTCACATTCCTGAGAACCGTAGAAATATCTCGCATATGTAGCAAAGATATTGGCTGTCTCTGCTGTTCCCATAAGACAGCAGTCAAAACCGATAAACTCAAACTGGTCTGTCATGGTGCTGTACGTCTCAGATAATGCAGTATTGAACTCGGAAAGATCAAGAGTATCACCGTTGTTAAGCTCATCAACGCAAGCTCCAGTGATGCTTCCTCCGCCGTGATCCCAGACAACCAGTCCCATTTTTGCTGCGGGATACTTTTCTACACCCCATTTGAGAAAACTTGAAAGTGTCGATGCATCACCCATATTTGTCAGCTCGGTCGAATCAACGAGTTCCATGTCGCCGTTCTGAACAACAAAGCGCTGGTTTTTATCTGCACTGATGCCTTCATTCATCCACTTGCTCGTGCCGCCTGTCTGGATAACAAATCTGACCTTGTCGCTGCCCTTTGCATTGAGCATCTGTGATATATCGCTCGTTGCAGAGCCTTGTCCGCTGCTTTCAAGGTCGGTGCCGCAGAGATAGACAAAGATAGTCCATGTACCCTCTTCACCCATTGGCTTGTTCTTCTTTTCAGCTCGCTCAATGCTCAGCTTTCCATCGGATTTGCCGACCTTCATTGAAAGGCTCGCACCCGAGGGAGTGCTTTTCTCAGCTGTAGAGCTGCTCTCGACAACTGAGCTTGCAGCAGACGAATCGGATTCAGACGAACTGTCCGAGCCGCAGCCCGATGCAAACATCATTACTGCTGCCAACAACAGCGTAGCTACTCTTTTGTACGCTTTCATTTTTCAAACCTCCTGTATTACCCTATTTATTAAACACGATAAGACCGTGCATAATACCAAAACTTAAATCATTTATCCTGCTTTGCAAGCATATCTTCAAGCTTTGAAAGATGCTCTCTGACTGCGTCGATCTCTGCCTTTATATCAGCAGTTCCATTCTCCTCATGTTCTTCTTTCTTATTAGCCTCTGTTACCTCGCTGATAGCCGATACAACGATACCGACAACAACGTTCATCATAACAAACGCCGTAACAAGAACAAATGAAACGAAATACAGCCAAGCAAAGCTGAATTCAGCCATTACAGGGCGGCTGATACCCATAGACCAGCTTTCAAGCGTCATGACCTGGAACAGCGTATACATAGCTTTTGGTATGTTACCAAACCATTCGGGGAATGCTGTTCCGAACTGTGTTACGCCGATGATAGCATATATGTAATAAATAACTATGAGCAGCATCGCTGTCCAAGAAATACCCGGGAGTGATTTTCCGATAGCAGAAATGATCGCCTGAAGAGGTTTGAGTGAGCTTACCATTTTAAAGCCACGCAGACCCTTGAGCGAACGGAAAACTCTGAACACACGGAGGATTCTCATAGACGACAGCACAGCAAGTCCAGAAAGCACCGACGTCAGAATGATCACGAAATCAAACCAGTTCCACGCACTCTTAAAGTAGCCGATAAACTTATATGCGATCATTTTCAGCAGCATTTCTGCTATGAAAACGCCTATGCAGATAAGGTCTATAACATTGAGCACGCCGCCTATGCTATTGTCAATAGACGGAAAAGTCTGCAAACCAAGTACTATCGAATTTATCAGAATAACAATAAGAATGGCACCTTGAAAAAGATGCCCTTCTACAAAACGCTTTAGTTTTTCCATAACACGATCACACCTTTATCTTAATTTGTGCAAGGCACATGATTTTTGGCTTCGTCGATAAGCTGCTGAGCATTCTCCAGAAGCAATGGCGTTATACTATCTCCGCCCATTATTCGTGCTATCTCGTGTTTTCTTTCGTCATTTTCCAGTTTTCTGACAGATGTAACTGTCCTTTCGCCGACTACATTTTTCTCTATAAGTATATGGCTGTCAGCCATTACGGCGATCTGTGCAAGATGCGTTACGCAAAGTACCTGACGGTAATTTGCAATCTGTTTGAGCTTATATCCGATCTTCTGGGCTGCCCTGCCGCTGACACCCGTATCTATCTCGTCGAAGATAAGCGTTCCTATCGAATCCTTTTCGGCAATAACATTTTTGAGCGCAAGCATTATTCTTGAAAGCTCACCGCCAGATGCGATCTTGGCAAGCGGCCTCGGTTCTTCACCAACGTTAGCTGAAATAAGGAACTCAATATTATCCATTCCTTTGAGTGTGAGCTTTCCCTGTTTGATATCGACCACAAGCGTTACATTCTGCATATTCAGAAATTCAAGTTCGCCTGTGACCTGCTTGACAAAACGTTCTGCCGCAGTTTTACGGAACTTTGAAAGCTCCATAGCTTTCTTTGACACCTCTGTGAGAAGTTCGGTCTTTTTCTTTTCCAGCTCCGAAAGATCCTGCTCGCTGTTTTGAAGCATTTTAAGTTCCTGCTTTGAGCTTTCAAGCGTTTCAATGACTTTATCAAGCGTTGGACCATATTTTTTGCATATTTTGCGAAGGTCTTCGCTTCGCTGATTGAGCCAGTCGAAACGCTTGGGATCAACATTGAGTTTGCCGAGGATAGAATCAAGTTCCTGTGAAATGTCCTGAATCTCTATCTTGGCGCTGTCAAGTCTTTCTGAGAGCGCTGCAAGCTCGGGCATTATGTCGCTGTAATTCTCGATAAACGAGTTTGCATTGCTGACATTCTCAACAACTCCGTTGGAATCGTCATTTCCCGAAAGCACGGAGTTTGCGGAAAATATAGCCTCAGACAAAGCGACCGCATTCTTTGATACGTTAAGCTCAGCCTTTATCTGCTCATCCTCGCCCTCTTTTATGTTCAGGCTCTCAATCTCATTTATTATATCATAAAGCTGTGAGATACGGAACTGCTTATTACCTGCATCGGTCTTAAGGACATTTATCTGCTTTGCAAGTTTCTGAAGCTCGTGGAAAGACACCTGATAATCGCTGATAATAGTCTCTGCCTCTGCATAGGAATCAAGTATATCTATATGCCTGTCCGCAGAAAGCAATATCTGATTATCGTGCTGGCCGTGGATGTTTACAAGTGCCTCGCCGACCTGACGCAGAAGTGAAACATTCACGGGACGGTTATTTATCCTTGCTACGCTGCCTCCGTCAGAACGTATCTCCCTTTCAAGAAAAAGCTGTCCGTCTTCTATGCTCAGACCGCTTTGAGAAAGCAGTTCACCGCATTCGTTCGGGACATCTGTAAATACAGCAGAAATAACCGCTTTGTCCGTTCCTGTACGAACAATATCCTTGGTCATTCTCTGCCCAAGTATCGCATTTATGCCATTTATAAGTATAGATTTACCTGCACCGGTCTCACCCGTAAAAACATTGAGATCGGCGGTAAAGTCAATATTTGCTTTTTCTATGACCGCTAAGTTTTCAATATAAAGCTGCGATAACATAACCTAACCCCTGTCATTTTGAGTAAATGATTGAATTGAACTCTTTAAGTAGCCTCTGTGCATCACTCTCTGTGCGCATCAGAATAAATATCGTATCATCGCCTGCAAGCGTGCCGACAACATTCTCTATCTCTGTGCTGTCGAGCTTGGCGCAGACGGCCTGAGCCATTCCGACATGGCATTTGACAACAACCGTATTGCCCGCATAATCAACAGAAAGCACCGAATCACTGATAAAACCAAGCACAGAATTCTGCTGATCCTGCATACCGCTTTTTTTGAGCGACGGTATGCTGTATCTGTAGCTGCCGTCGGGAGCAACGATTTTTATAAGCGAAAGCTCCTTTATATCACGGGAAACAGTAGCCTGTGTAACTCTGAATCCTCGTTCTGCAAGCGCAGCCAGAAGGCTTTCCTGAGTATCTATCTTTTCCTCGCTGACAAGCTTCATAATGACCTGTTGTCTTTGAGATTTCATCGTGATCCTCCTCCCGAGAGATCTTTAAGCGGCTGCATCAGCTTTTTATTGACCGACTCAAAGAAGCTGTCGCCGTTGATATCTATAATGCCTACGCTGAGTGAAGACTTTGTAATAGTCAGCACATCATTTTCGGTCATCTGATACACCCTGTTTCCGTCTACAACAACATTTGTGCTTGCACCCGTTGTTGTGTGACATTTTGCAGTTATCACGCCGTTTGTGCCAAATATCGTTGTTCTTGCAAACAGCGAATGAGGACATATCTGAGTAAACTCGATACAATCCATTTCAGGCTCGATTATAGGACCGCCTGCCGACATTGAATAAGCAGAGGAGCCTGTCGGTGTTGAAAAGATGATACCGTCAGCTCTAAGTGAGGAAACGACCTGTCCGTTCCTGCTGACTTCAAAATCTGCGATCTTGCAGTTATCAGATTTTGATACCACAACATCGTTAAGCGCTCTGAATTTGGATATCTTGCCGTCTTTATCGGTGATCTCAGCTTTTATAAGTATTCGCTTGGTCAGACGGTACTCACCCTTGACGAGCTTGGCAAGGTCTTCTATCTGCGAGTGCTCAAGCGATGCCATAAAGCCGAGCCTGCCGCAGTTAATTCCAAGAACAGCCTTGTTCTTTTTGGCGCTGTTGATCGCACATTTCAGTATAGTTCCATCACCGCCGACAGCGACAACGACATCGCAATCAACAAAGCAGTTTTCCTCGGTGTCAAACGACGCATTGCCAATGCCGCTGAAAATGCTCTTATACTGGTTCTCGAGCAGCACAGTACAGCCGTTCTCGTCAAGTACCTTGCAGGCTTTTACAACATATTCTTCGCAATTTTTCTTGCTAAGATTAGGGATTATAAATATCTTCATAACTGCTCCTGTTATTTGAATTGCACAAATGCGCTTTTTACAAGCTTATCAAAGTCTGTCTGACTATTTTGAACGCCATTCGCATCTTTGCAAAGATGCGCAAGATACTCAATATTTCCGTCGCCGCCCGTTATTGAGGAAACTGTAAGTCCCTTGACTGACAGTCCTGCGCTGTTAAAAGCACTCACGACGCTATCAAGCACTCTGACATGATCTTTTTGATCTTTAACTATGCCCTTTTTATTCAATGCCTTTTTGCCGGCTTCAAACTGCGGTTTTATAAGTGTTACCATTTCACCGCCCGACGCAAGCACACTGCTCAAAGGCTGGATTATAAGACCAAGAGATATAAACGAAACATCCACGCTTATAAACTCAGGTGTATGTTCAAAGCTGTCGGGTGTAAGCTCACGGGCATTTACCCCCTCACC
>CAMYUO010000147.1 GCA_947302065.1 uncultured Clostridia bacterium
CTCTGCATTGAAATACTCGTAAAATCCCATTAACTGCAGACCCGGACGGTTGCAGTCGTTTTCCGTAACGGTTATGCTGTCGATCTTTTCGGGAGCATATACCATCTCGCAGTTGAGCTGATCGACCATATCCTTGACCTTTACGCTGAATATCTCTGCCATAGTTTTCTGTCCTTTCGTTTATATATTAAGTCATTTATTCGTCATCATCTGCCGGTTTAGGCTCGTTTTTCCAGAAGTCCTTAACGGTTATCTGAACTGAGTCAATAATATCAAAAAGTCTGTCTGTGCCGCAGTATTCAAGCTCCTCTTCCTCGCCCAGCGTAACGCCGAAGCCGAGTGCATCGCTGTAAAAGCCGTCTGACTCTACCACAACGCCCGGATCCTGCTTATGCACCCATTGGAAAAGTCCCCAAGCCGTGTTGTTTTCAATGAAATTTTCGCCATCCATAGTGAGCTTTTGCACATCAAGGCATATTATGAAATCTACGCAGCCGCTTTTATCGTAAGAAAACTGAAATTCATCATTGTAGTCATAGGTGACCTCATACGGATAGCCGTAAGGTGTCTCCCTGAGTTCCTGCAAGTCGTCAAAAAGCCTGCGCACATCGTCCATATGCATACCGAGCTTTACATCTCCGACGCCCTCGCCTATCTTTATCTCATACATACGATTCTCCTTACAGTTTCAAAAGCCCGCTTTTGCACATCTCATTTGCGGCAACGAGAATGCCCATTCTGCCGCTCGGGTAGGTAATACCGCCCTGCAGCCAGACTGCAAACGGTTCTCTTATCGGTGCATCAGCTGAAAGCTCGATAGATGCGCCCATAGTGAATGCGCCTGCTGCCATTATGACCTTGCTTTCATAGCCGGGCATATCCCATGCCTCGGGCGTTACAAAGCTGTCAACCGGAGAGCCTTTCTGTATGCCTTTGCAGAATGCTGTGAGGTTCTGCTCGTTTTCAAGCAGGATAGATGCGATTATATCTGTTCTCGTTTCGCTGCTCTCGGGTAGAGTTTTAAAACCAAGTTTTTCAAAAAGTCTGCACGCAAATATCGAGGTTTTTACTGCGCTTGCGACCGTCTGCGGTGAGAGGAAAAATCCGAGCAGCATCTCTCTGTTCTGACCGAGAGTGCAGCCGACCTCTTTGCCCATTCCCACGCAGGTGAGCCTGTCGGCACATTTTTCAACAAGGTCTGCCCTGCCGCAGATATATCCGCCCGTGCTTGCGATACCGCCGCCGGGGTTTTTGATGAGCGAGCCGATGATGAGGTCTGCACCGACAGAAAGCGGTTCTTGTTTCTCAACGAACTCACCGTAGCAGTTATCGACCATAACGATTATATCGGGATTTGCAGCCTTTGCTGCCTGTGCTATCTTTCCGATGATATCAACGGTCAGTGAAGGGCGCAGCGAGTAGCCTCTTGAACGCTGGATATATGCGACCTTTGCTGTCTTTGCCTTTTGTGCGATAGTTTCAAGGTCGGGTGTCTGTTCACCGATAAGGTCGACCTGCTCATACTTTACGCCGAAATCCATAAGCGAGCCTGAGCCTTTTTCGCCTGTCAGACCGATAACGCCCTCAAGTGTATCGTAAGGTCTGCCGACGCAGGAAAGCAGCGTGTCGCCCATGCGCAGAACGCCGAACAGTGCAGTTGACAAAGCGTGTGTGCCGTTTACGAAAGTATGGCGGACGATGGCGTCCTCGCCGCCGAGAGCCTGTGCAAATACTTTATCGAGCGTATCTCTTCCGCAGTCGCCGTAGCCGTAGCCTGTTGTGCCTTTAAGGCAGCTTTCGCTGACACGGTTGTCGATAAATGCTTTGAGTACCTTTTCGCCGTTGTACTGCGCTATCTCATCGGTCTGTGCAAATATCTCCGAGCATTCGCTTTCAGCCTGCTTGGCAAGCGCAAGTATTCTTTCATCTATTTCAAACAAGTTTTCAGTCATTTATTTTCTTCCTTTGATTTGTGATATTCTTCTCTTTCGATGCAGTAGCAGACCTCGCCTGTCGGCTGTTCACCTGCTCTTCTGAAACGCTCGACGGTATCAGTGATGTGCATATCGGATTTTACCAGCACCCTGCCCGACTTTGCGTTTCAAATGCCGAGGTTCCTGTATGCTGCATAATGTTTACCTCGCTGCGTGTTTGCCGCCCGGCAGTTTTCTTTCAACATGGACAGCAGCTGCGACTGCGGCAGCTATCTGCGCAGCAAGCGGCAGAAACTGCATGAGCATATCAGCCTTTTCGCTCATCATCGGCATAAGCACAAAAATGATGAACAGTGTCAGTGCAAAACCAAATGCTCCAATCAGCAGCCAGAATGTGCCGCACTTATGGTTGGCATCGTGCCAGTTGACTACATTGAGCATCGCTTTGTGCGTTCTGAAGCCGACCGTTTCATTTATCGGCTTGTTGGCGGTGACTCTCATAACGATGCCGCCGAGCATCAGCGCAAACGAGATTATCATACTTAGAATTGTTAGGATCATTGTGGTTTCCCCCTTGAGTTTTCTTTGTTCTACATATCTGTATATTTTCTTTCTAAAACTATATCAAGTCCGCATTTCTGAAAGCCTATCTCTTCATAATAGCTTACACGGTGCGGACGGGCAAACAGCCTTACATCAAAGCCGTCTGCAGCGAGCTTTTCGCCTATCCAGTAAAGCAGCTTTCGCGCGTGATGCTTGCCTCGCTCTGCAGGCAGCGTGCCGACGTGACCGATGAGCGCCACCCTGTCGATGATATACTGCACGGTGGCTGTTGTGCAGCCGTCGAGGATAAAGCTCTGGGCAAGTCCTCTGCGGACTCTGTGCGATGTATCTGTCAGCCACAGCCCGTGGTTGTTCTTTATTGCCGGAAAGCACTCGGCAAGTATCGCAAAGACGTCATCGAGCTTCGGGAGCTCCTGCACGTCAAGCTCGGGTATCTCGCTTTTTGCAGCAAAGGCAAACTCGGTTCGCTTGTCGCCGACATACTCTATCTGGCACATTCTTTCGAGTGCGCTTGCATACTGCACAGGGAACTCAACCGAAAACGGCTTGTTCATCACGATGAAAGATGCGATCTCGGAGAGCGTGTCCTCATCAAAGGTGATACCGTCGAATGATGAAACCATCATCGAGGAGTTGAACACGCAGATGATGCCGAGGTGCTCATCATAGTCATCGACAGCAAAAAAGCGGCAGAACTCGTATTTTGTGTTGTAGGCGAGAAAGTGCGATTTTATGCGCCGTGTGTAGTTGTTAGGCGTTAGCTTTTCAAGCGTTTGCAGCGAAAGCTGTGACAACTGGTAGATCATTGGTCGTAATTCCTGTTCACAAGTAGTTTTACAAGGTCATATGCGCTTTGCATATCCGCTTGGTTTATCACGCAGCTCGGTGAATGAAGATATCTACACGGCAGTGATATCGCTGCGGTCTTTGCGCCGCCTTTTGCAAGGTGGATAGCGCCTGCATCGTTGCCGCCTGCGATAACGGATTTTGTCTGCACGGCGATGCTGTTTTTCTTTGCGGTGTCAAAGGCGAGCCGATAGAGGTCTTTATCGTAAATGGTGTGTCTGTCCATATATGAAACGACAGCACCTTTGCCGAGCAGGCAGACCTTTTTGTCGTCGCTGACCTCGGGGATATCGGAAGCTGTGGTGGACTCGAGCACAAATGCGATGTCGGGTCCGACGGTATAGCTTGCGGCTGTTGCACCACGCAGACCAATCTCTTCCTGAACGACAAAAGTGAAATAGGTGTCATAGTCAACTCCGTCTTCGATAAGCTTTATCATTATTGCGCAGCCTGCTCTGTCGTCGATAGCTTTGCATTTTATAAAGCCGTCACCGAAGCGTACAAAGTCGCTTGTGAAGTTCACACTGTCGCCCTGACTGACAAGCTTTTCAGCCTGTTCCCTGCTTCCATAGCCGATGTCAATAACGAGCTTATCGAACGGTACAGTTTTGTTTCTGTCGCTCTTGGGCACGTTGTGTATCGCAGCTGATGCGATAACGCCGAGCGTCTTGTTCCTGCCGACAGTGACACGCTTACCGTAAACGACCTTCGGGTCAACACCGCCGACGCAGTCAAAATTCAGCGTGCCGTCGGAATTTATATAGGTAACGATAAGTCCTACCTCGTCCATATGGGCGCTGACGAGGACTTTCTTTTTGCGCTCGCTTTTGCCCTTGCACAATGCGATGATATTGCCGAGGTTATCAACTGTTATCTCGGCTTTATCCTTTATGCGTGAGATGATGTATTCTCTGACAGCTGACTCGTCGCCCGAGATGCCGTCGATAGTGCAGAGCTTTTCAAGTGTTTGTATCATCATCCACACCTGCCTTTTGCAAATTCAGCGATAAGCTGAGCTGTATATTCAACATCACGCAGGTCGATGACCTCTACAGGCGTATGCATATACCGCAGAGGTATCGACAGGGTAACTGTCTTTACACCAGACTTTGAAATGCTTATCTTATCGGCATCTGTGCCTGTTGTGCCGGGCATGACCTCAAGCTGATAAGGTATGTCGGCGGTCTTTGCAGCGGTGATAAAAGCATCCGAAAGCTCTCTTGAAAGGCTCGGTGAAACGCCTATCATCACACCTGCGCCGAGCTGACCTGTTGAGTCGTCACTTTCAAAGTGGGTCTTGCCGAATGTGACATCAACGGCGGCTGCAAGGTCGGGTGAAAGCTTATAAGCGCCTGTTTTTGCGCCACGCTCGCCCGTTTCCTCCTGTGCTGAAAACAGCACGCAGAGGTTATATTTCGTATTCTCGTTTCTGAGTTTATCAAGCGCAAGCAGTATTGCGGCAACACCGCATCTGTCGTCGAGCGCTTTTGATGTGACAAGGTGATCCTGCATAAGCTCGAGCTTGTTCTCGACAAGCACTCTGTCACCAAGTGAGACGATGCTCTCAGCTTTTTCCTTGCTCATGCCGATATCGACATAGTAGCTGCCCGAGCCGCTGCTCTCGCCGTCTTTTTGCAGATGCGGCGGTATAGAGGTAACGATGCCTGTGATCTTTTCTTTTCCGCAGACGGTGACCTGTGCTGATGTGAGCACTCTTTCATCACTGCCGCCGCAGGCTGATATTTTAAGAAAGCCTTCATCTGTGATATATGTGACGATAAAGCCTATCTCATCAATATGCGCTTCGAGCATAAATGTCGGCTTGTTCTCATCGGGCGTGCCGACGATGCCGTAGACATTGCCGAAATGGTCTGTTGTCACATCGGCATAGCTTTTCAGGTACTCGGCGGCTTTTGCAGATGCGGCAGACTCATCACCCGAGACACCGCTGACCGAGCAAAGCTCTCCGAGCGTTTTCAAAAGTTCCATTATGTTCTCCTTAAAGCTCGTTGACAAGCTGTTTGAAATGTCTTCCTCTGTCCTCGAACATTCTGTACATATCAAAGCTTGCGCACGCAGGTGACAGAGAAACGATATCTCCCTCAACCGCATAATGGTGAGCTATCTCGACAGCCTCAGCCATATCTGCAACTCTGACGATGCGGATATTGTTCGGGTCATACTTCTCTGATGCTTTGACAGCATCTTCTATCTTCTGTGCGGTCTCGCCCATGAGAATGAGCACCTTGACCTTTTCGCAGAGGGCATCTGCCATTGGTGCAAAGGATATGCCCTTATCCGAGCCGCCCTGTATCATTATCTGTTTCTG
>CAMYUO010000148.1 GCA_947302065.1 uncultured Clostridia bacterium
TAACAGCCTTTCTGTCTTTATTGTATTGCTCTACAGCCTCAGTCAGCTCAGCAATAGTCTTTTCAAGACCGTCAGCCGTCATCGGCTCGTGAAACTCGCAGACGAATTCCTTTACAAGCGAGTAGCACTGCGTTCCGTACCACACCTGTGTGTGCAGCTCCTTGAGCCCCGGCGTGTTCTCATCGCCCTTGATGTTGATAGGCGTTATCCTGTAACTGAAATCGGTGAACAGACTTCCTGTCCATATGTTTTTCTGCGTGAAAAATGTTATCGTCGGCAGATCAAAGTATCCTTTAAGCATAAAAAGCGTTCCTTTCATTGTTGTATTTTCATTATACTATATTTCAATCGATTTTTCAATAGGTTCAGAAATTTTGCATCAGGTATGGAAATATATATATAAGTGTGATATAATGGTTATAACTATTGAGAGGTATACATAATGGAGAGATTAACAGAGATACTTAAAACCATAAATGAATATGTGTGGGGAGCACCACTGATAATCGCTCTGATAGGCGTCGGCATTTTTCTGTCTTTCAGGGTAAAGTTCATTCAGATATTCCAGCTGCCAAAAGCCATATACTTTATGTTCAAAAACGAGAAAGGCGGCAGCGGCGGTGAGATATCCAGCTTTGCATCGCTGTGCACATCACTTTCCGCAACTATTGGTACAGGAAACATAGTCGGTGTCGCAACTGCCGTCGGCGTGCTCGCAGGCGGACCGGGCGCTCTGTTCTGGATGTGGGTCGCAGCCTTTTTCGGAATGGCTACAAAGTATGCAGAGTGTTTTCTTGCTGTCAAGTACCGTAAGATAGATGCAGACGGTCACGTCCTCGGCGGCCCGTTCTATTACATAGAGTATGGCATGGGCAAGCGCTGGAAATGGCTCGCAAAGGCTTTCGCCTTTTTCGGTGCGTGCGTCGGTCTGTTCGGCATCGGTACATTTGCGCAGATAAACGGCATCACATCAGCCGTTCAGGATTTTTTTGACCCCGAAAAGCAGTCCGTTGTCTCTATCTTCGGCAAGCAGTATTCGCTCGCCGTCGTGATATCGGGCGCTTTGGTCACCATATTTGCCGCACTTGTCATCATAGGCGGCATCAAGCGTATATCGAATGTTTCGCAGGTCGTTGTGCCGTTTATGGCAGGCACTTACGTTCTCGCTGTTGTCAGCCTGCTCGTTCTGAATGCAGACAGGCTGCCGGGTGCTGTTTCCGCAATTTTCAAGGGCGCTTTCACTATGCGTTCTGCCCTCGGCGGAACTATCCCGATGATGTTTGTCGCAATGCAGCGAGGTATCGCAAGAGGCATCTTTTCAAATGAAGCAGGCCTCGGCTCTGCACCTATGATTGCGGCTGCCGCAAGGACGAACGAGCCTGCAAGACAGGGCCTTGTCTCAATGATGGCAACTTTTATAGATACTATCGTTATCTGCACGATGACAGGTCTTGCGATAATGATGATGGGCAGCTATGAAGCGATAAATCCCGTCACCAATACCTATTATGAAGGCGTCGAGGTCACTCTCCACGCATTCAAAAACGGTTTTTCATTTATGCCGTCAAGCATTCCCGGCTTTGTGCTGATGATGTGCCTTGTGTTCTTTGCATTCACTTCGATACTCGGCTGGAACTACTACGGCGAGTGCTGTATGCAGTACCTTTCAAACGGCAGGAAGTGGATAGTCAAGCTGTACCGATATCTTTATATCCTTGCGCTTGCTGTCGGTCCTTATCTGACAGTAACAGCTGTGTGGACTGTCGCAGATATTTTTAATGCACTCATGGCGCTGCCTAACCTTATCTCGCTTATCTCTCTCAACGGCGTCATTGCCAGAGATACAGAAACTTACGTCAGCAAGCTAAAACGCTCACGCCGGATAAAAATGATATCAAGGAGGAACAACTCATGACTCTTACAACTCAAAGGCTTGTCCTGCGCCCGTGGGAGCAGACGGATGCCGCAGACCTTTTTGAATATGCCAAAGACCCCGATATCGGACCTATCGCAGGCTGGCCTGCACATACGAGCATCGACGAGAGCAGACAGGTCATAAGCACTGTTTTCAGTGCACCTGAGACTTATGCTGTCTGCCTTAAGACCGATAACAGAGCGATAGGCTGTATCGCACTCAAACTTATAGGTGTCACTGATATGACCGATAAAGAAGACGAATGTGAGCTTGGCTACTGGATAGGCAAACCGTTCTGGGGTCAGGGTCTTATACCCGAGGCAGCAAAGGAACTGCTGCGCCACGCATTTGAGGATCTCGGTATGAATGCGGTGTGGTGCGGATACTACGACGGCAACGTAAAGTCAAAGCGCTGTCAGGAAAAATGCGGATTCGTCTATCAGTCAACTTGCGAATATCTCGATGTTCCGCTCATGCACGAAAAGCGTACAGGTCACGCTTCACTGCTCACAAAAGAAAACTGGCTCAGAAATAAATAGTTAAAGCCTTGCTGCTTCGGTAACAGCAAGGCTTTTTAATTTGATTTAGAATTGTGTGATGTTAATTGCCGTTGTGTGATTACATCAGAATAATACGTTTTTTCGGGGACTTTCCGGTCGCCCCCATACCCCTTCGGACACAAGTTTTATTAGTATGTGTCATTTATAGTGTTCAAGCAGGAACTTTGCAACGCCGTCATCATCGTTAGTACCGATGACCCCGTCAGCGATGCGTTTAAGCTCGTCGCAGGCGTTGCCCACAGCATAAGCTTCATCGGCTATCTCAAACAGCGGCGTGTCGTTTATCCCATCGCCGAATGCAACTATCTTATTGCAGCCGAGCAGCTTTGCAAGCTGGCGTGCAGCATTTGCCTTTGATGCGCTCCTGGGCATTATCTCGAGCCATTGCTCGCCCGAGTATATGTCGCTTTGATAGTAGCAGTTGAATTCACCCTTGTATTTTTCATAAAACGGCTCCAGCTTCTGTGGCTGGTCTATGCACGCAAAATAGAATATCTCGCCCTCTGTCAGCTGTTCAAAGCTGCCGATAGGTCTGTCACGGTAGTCTCCCTTGCGTGTCGCAATAAAATTACGCTCTGCATCGCTTATCTCTTTTTCAATGTAAGAGAATCTCTCCTCGCCGCCGATGAGCGAGTAAACTATCGGTGAAACGCCGCAGCTGATCAGGTCAGCTGCCACCTCGACAGCACGGGCTTTGTCAAACAGATTTTCAAGCAAAGCCTTGCCCGTGGCGTTGTCCCTGATGAACGTTCCGTTGTAAACGATAACAGGGAACGTCGCAGTGAGTCCCTTTGCAGCCTTTGATGCCGTGCTGTATGACCTTGCCGTTGCGTATGAAAACAGCATACCCTTGCCCACAAGCTCACCGATAACTTTGTTCGTGTATTCAGATGTCCTCTGATCGCTGTGCAGCAGCGTGCCGTCAAGATCAGAAACATATAACGTCTTCATGCTATCACCCGTTTCAAGTATATCATCACGGCAGGGAAGTGTCAATATGCACCTCTTTGCTGTTTTTTTGTTAAAATAATGAATTGACTTTCGCCGCATAATGTGATATCATCTGTTTATGAATATAAATGAGGAGGAATTTTCGTTTGGGTGTCAAAAAGATAATCGGTACAGCTCTGGCAGTCTGCTTTGTGTTCACGCTCATCTGCCTGCTGCCGAATGACAGCGGTTTCATACCGACCGTCAGCGCTGACCAGGGAGATACTTTTTCAGTTGGGGATTGTATTTATGAAGAACTCGCAGACGGAAATCTTAAGTTCAACAGTTACTACGGCACTAGCACATCTGTGACTGTTCCGAAGACTGTCAATGGCAAGACGGTGACAACAGTTGGTGTTGGCGCTTTTGCTAATTCCAAAGCCGAAAGTGTCGTTGTTCAGTCAAATGTTACCGTTATTGAACACAGAGCCTTTGAAGAAGCTAAAAATCTCAAGTCTGTCGTTATTCAAGGAGCTGTTTCCAAATTAGACACAGCCGTTTTTCAGAATTGTGAAAGCCTCACTTCTGTCACTCTCCCAAGTACTGTCAAAACGATAGGCGATTCTGCTTTTGCCAATTGCAGTTCCCTCAAATCTATCGTTCTGCCCGACGGCTTGACTACTGTAGGCTCCGGTGCATTTTCTTACTGCTCATCGCTTTCAAGCATAACTATACCGTCGACCGTCAAGACTATCGGCAGCGGTGCTTTTGCATTAACTCCGTGGCTTGAAACCAAAAGAGCAAAGTATTCAAGTCACGTTGTTATGGTCAACGATATCCTTGTCGATGCACAGACTACCGAGCTGCAGACAGTTACTGTTCCGTCTTCTGTCCGTGCAATTGCAGACGGTGCTTTCCGCGCCAACAGCCATATCCGGAATGTCATTATCGAAAACGGCGTGAAGATCATCGGTACAAACTGCTTTGTGTGGTGTACCAATCTTAGCAGCATTTCTATTCCGTCATCTGTTTCAGCTATCGGCGGACAGGCATTCTACATGACCAAGTGGTTAAGCGCACAAGAGCAGAAAGATCCGCTCGTTATTGTAAACGGCATCGTTATCGACGGCTTTGACTGCACGGGCAAAGTTGTTATCCCGTCAACTGTTAAGGCGATTGCCGACTCCGCTTTCAATAATAATATAGCTATAACGTCGGTAACTATCCCAGGCTCGGTCAAGTCGATAGGCGAAAATGCTTTTAATAATTGCAGTGCTCTCACGTCAGTAAGCCTGTCATCAGGTCTGACCTCTATCGGCAAATGTGCTTTTGAGAATGCCAAGAAGCTTAAAACTATAAACTTTCCGTCAACTCTGAAAACCATCGGTGAAAGAGCTTTCAATAAATGTGAAGCCCTTGAAAAGATAGTACTTCCCGACAGCGTCACATCTATTGGTGATTATGCCTTTAAGTTTTGCAGTTCTGCCAAAACGCTGAAGCTTCCGAACAGTGCAGTTACCATTGGCAGAGAAGCTTTTTTTGAATGTGATAAGATCGAGTCTTTCACAGTTCCTGCCATGGCTAAACTCTCAGATTATTGCTTCTTTAGGATGCGCGGCGTAAGAACTCTTACGATTGAAGAGGGAAGAACTCGTTTTGCTTTCGGCGCATTCTACGAAATGCAGTCACTTAAAACGGTCAAACTGCCTCAGAGCCTCAAAGTCATAGATGCGGATCTTTTCGCATATTCAGGTATCCAATACATTGATATTCCCAAAAGTGTTGAGCGTATCGAAAAATATGCATTTTCGGATTGCAAAGACCTAATCACTGTCAAGCTCCACGGCGTAAAGTATATTTCTCCTAACCGCGTCTTCTCAGCTTGCAATAAAGCGGCAACAGCCATTTGCGCAAGAAACTCAGACGATGAAAAGAGTGCTCGTGCTTACGGCTTGAACATTTCGTACTATGAGGTATCGACCAAGCGCATCTTTGGCAATAACAGATACGGTACTGCTTCTCAGGTCGCTGTAAATTCTTACCCTAAGGGCTGTGATACTATCGTTATCGCATCAGGCTCACAGTATGCCGATGCACTTGCAGGTGTTCCGCTTGCAAACGCTCTTAACGCCCCCATACTTCTCAGCACACCTAAGGGCCTTGATAACTCCACAATGGAGCGCATTCTGGATCTTCACCCGACAACAGCGTATATCCTCGGAGGC
>CAMYUO010000149.1 GCA_947302065.1 uncultured Clostridia bacterium
GTCTTTAACTGCGATCTTCAGCAGTGGAGCAGGCTCGCCTGCCTTAGGCAGATTTGCCTGTGGTATCTCAACATATTCGAACTTTTCATTAACATCAACGCCCGCAACTGCAAGTATCTCGCTTGCGGTCGAGCACTTCATCGAACCTCTTACCATTTCCTTGATAGGAAGAAGTATGATGTCACAGAATGTAGCGTAAAGTGTACGGAACGTGGAGACTCTGTCGCCCATCATGCTCTCAGGGAAACGGTGGTCAAAGAACTTTGTCCACTGATCCGGAGTTGACATGATCATGCTGTCTATGTACTTGCAAAGCAATACCCACAGCTCACGCTCTTCAAACTCTCTGTCGTTCGTGATCAGCCACATGTAGCATCTGAGGAAGCAGTCGTAGCAGGTGATGTCACGCAGGTTGAGCATGATATCGTCTACGTTGAGCGCAACAGCGAACTGGTCGCTTGAATAAGCAAAGCATCTGTAACCGTTGCTGGCTACCTTAGCGTATGCCGTCTTGAGTGCGCTTGCGTCTCTCTCGAACGGAGGCAGAGAACCGGGAAAATCATAATCGGTCTTGTACTGGCTTATAGTGCCACTGTCTACCATTCCCAGAAGCTTGTTGTAAAGCTCTGTGATCTTTTCGGCAGGCGTGTCAACAGCTGTACCCAGGATTCTGTAAGGGTTATAGGTGAACAGCTCGGTGGCGGTAACTCCAAGTTTAAGGTTTGGCAACTAAAGCCCTCCTTTTTCAAATTGAAATTTTCTTCATTTCCGCTGTATAATCGACGCAAACTGTGCCTAAAATTATCTGCGTTTAACAAATCAATTAAATTTAAATAATTAAAATAAGCTATAATTTGCTCAAAAGTATACAACTTTATGTTATTATATCAAATTCTAAACGTTCATATATCAACAAATTAATAACATTATATTGAGTAAATATGAATACGCTGCTAAATATACAAAAAGTTGTTGAAAATTTATCTAATATTGCCCGCCTAAATTGTTTGCAATTTTGGACAAAATATAGTATAATGTAATAGAATGATTGGGCATATTTTGATCTGTCCGTATTTTTTCTCTTTTGCGGCTTGCATAAAGAGCAGGGCAGACCGCTTTGATTGCGAAATTGCCGGTCATCATTCAGGCGTGACCACCAAAAAATAAAATTCGGAGGTAAGACAATGGCATTGTTCGGAAAGAAGAAGGATGAGCCTGTACAGCCCGTCAGCAGACCGACGACTGTGAATGCAGACGATATCTGGAACACACCTGTCAGAAAAAAGGAGACCGTTTCGATCAAGGAATCGAAATTTGACGATACAAAGACTGAAACTGTTGAGGGCGTAGTGTCTGTTGATCCCGAGCAGCTCAAAAAGAATATGGCTGAGCTGGATAAGTATGTCGAGGAAAGAGATGCGAAAGCACCCGTTACATATCATGACTTTGATACGAATCCTGTAAAGCAGGACGAGGTAACAAAGGCACAGGACAGCTTTGAGAAAGACTATGCGGTCTCTCATAAGGCTTTTGTCGAGTCTCATCAGGAGGACATCTCCGTTGCAAATCTCGAGGAGATCGACGATAAGCTCAGAGTTATGATCGAGGAGCATAACAATAAGCTCCACGAGCTTGAGAATATGGATTACAATTTCAATACCGTCGGCGATGACGAGGTACAGCAGAAGCTTGCCGATCTGCCTTATGCGCTCAAGGAAGAAGAGTATGAGCATTATAATGACATCAAGGGCGTTACAGCATCACAGGACGAGATCGATAAGCTCGGCTCTATCGACCACAGCAACGACCCCGATAATATCGGCGAGGTCACTGCTGAACAGCTCGCACAGGCAACAGATGCCTTTGAAAAAGAGCGTGCCGCAATGGGCAAAAAGTGATAAATTCAGATCAGCAGGAGCGAATTTAAGTTGGATATCAATACCGAAAATGCGATAGTAAAGTTTTCTGCGAAAGGCAAACCCTTCCCGTATGATAAGCTTTTCTATGAAACAGTAAACAAGTATATCCTTGAGTATAAAAACGCAAGGATAGACAAACTCACCGAAAAGGACGTCTCCATCTGCCTTGCAAGGATAATCAGAAAAATGGAAGTAAACGGCGTCCCCGTGCAGCAGTTTTTCAAGGAAGAGCTGGACAGCTGGACAGGTTTGTCCAACTATCAGCGTGTCATGAACCTTACCGACCTTATGTCGAAGGATATCTTCTGCTGCTTCGATAAGAACAGGGATCTTCCCGACGGCTCGTTCTGCCGTGTTGACAGGCTCTATTGCATCAATAATGACGGCGAAAGAGACTTCTTTATGTGCACAGAGACCAATAAGTCCGGGCTTTTCAAAAAAGTTCCGTCAATGAGAGCACTCTATTTCAAGGATCTTATGGACAGATACAACAGAGACGCTCTGCCAAAGTCCAAGGAAGAAGAGAGAAAGCTCAACATAAAATTCAATCACGAGGTAAGATAATATGGTTGTTATAGAAATGGAAAACGGTAAAAAGATCAAGATCGAGCTTTATCCCGATAAGGCTCCGATAACTGTGGAGAACTTTGAAAAGCTCGTTAAAGAGGGCTTTTATAACGGTCTTATCTTCCACAGAGTCATCAGCGGCTTTATGATCCAGGGCGGCGACCCGCTCGGAACAGGCACTGGCGGCTCAAAGAACAAGATCAAAGGCGAGTTCAGATCAAACGGCGTGCAGAACGACCTCAAGCATACAAGAGGCGTTATCTCTATGGCAAGATCTGCAAATCCCGATTCTGCAAGCTCACAGTTCTTCATCATGCATAAGGACGCTCCTCATCTCGACGGACAGTATGCCGCTTTCGGCAAGGTCGTTGAGGGCATCGAGGTCGTTGACGAGATCGCATCTGTACAGACCGATTTCCGTGACAAGCCTACAGTTCCGCAGGTAATGAAGTCTGTAACTATCGAATAAAACTGCTATCCTCTGTGAGAGCTGCTCTCTCAGAGGATTTGTAATGCTATCAATAATAAATGATGGGAAGATCGTATGAAAACGATAAAAAGGCTAATAACAGCGGCAGCAGCTGCTGTGTGTATGCTGTCGGGCAGCATTGCCTGCTTTGCCGAGGGCGAAAATGTTGTAGTTACAACAACGACAGGCACATCCGCCGAGGGACAGAACGGCGTTGTCTGGACACAGCTCACGCAGGAAAAAACCACTAACGGACTTGATAATAACGCTGTCCAGCTGAGCGTGTCCGTGTCCAATATCGAGGACGGCAAGTTCACCGCAGTGCTCAATGTCAGCACCAAGGAAAAGATCGCACTTATCCAGGGCTCGATAGGCTACGATAAGGAAGAATACAGACTTGTCTCTGCACAGCTTGCCCAGGACGACGGCGGTGTGCTCGTCGAGGATAAGGCAGAAGGAAAGTATTCGTTCACCTATTCAAGTGAGTCGGGCAGCGACAGAAGCGGCGAGTATATCAAGCTCGGCTTTGAAATGATAAAGCCAAGCGAGAAAAACGACGTGCTCTTTCTTACCATTGATAACGTCCTTGATATGCAGACCCAGTCGCTCAATTTCAATAAATCCGACGGCATCATCGACCCAACGAATTCACCCAGCGTCTCGCAGGATATCAAGGCTATCCGCCTTGCCGCTTTTGCAAGACCGTATACCTTCGAGGAACTTGGCTTTGCAGATGTTATAAACTGCGAGCTAGAGGATAATCAGGTCGCTAAGTATTCCGAGGGCGGCATCGTCGCAATGACCCCGGGAACTGTTACCGCAAAGCTTATAAATAAGGACTATACTATCCAGAAAGTAAGGATAGAGGTATACAGCGCACAGGACGGAGAAGAGCCTGCCGCACCCGGCGATGATAAGAAAGAGGATACTAAGTCCGAGCCGCAGAAGGCTAAAACAAGCGTTAATGTAGGCGTTCCGCTGCTGCTTATCGCTGCGCTCACATTTGCTCTTTTCATAACCGCAAAATCAAGAAAGCGCAGACCTGCACCGGCAAATGCTCAACGGCAGCCTGCACGCAGAGGCAGCTATGAACCGAGATATCAGGCTCAGCGCCGTGATGTCCGTCAGCAGCCACGCTATCCGAGAGACCCGAGGGACAGATATCCCCGTGACCAGAGAGCACCGAGATATCCAAGAGACCCGAGAGACCCACGCAGATAATATTTTTGAAAATGAGAAATAAGAGCTTTGTGATGCTTGCTGTCGCAAAGCTCTTTGTGTAAGCAGATCCCAAAATAGCTTGATTTGAGAGGAGGCGGCAATGTGACAAAACATAAAGATAAGTTCCTTAGATATTGCCGATATGTGCCTATATGTATCACCGCCTTACTCATCATCTGCTGCATCGTCTTTGTCGCAAATCACGACTTTAACGAGATACTTGCCTATACGCCCGATGACGTATGGCTCGCAGCGCTCGTTCTCATGGGCTTTTACGTGCTCAAATCGCTGTCTGTCGTTTTTCCGCTGGCAGCGCTGTTTGTCACAACAGGTGCGATGTATCCTATCTTCATCTCGATACCGCTCAATACTATCGGGCTTGCACTGTGCTTTACCGTGCCTTACCTTGTCGGCAGATTCGCAGGCAGCGACCTGCTCACGCTGATTATTTACAAATTCCCCAAAGCCAAGCGCTTTGTCAGGTTCAGCCATAAGAACAACCTTTTTGCATCGTATATCGCAAGGGCAGTCGTTATCGTTCCCGGCGATATAGGCTCAATGGTTTTCGGCACTCTGCGAATGCCTTAAATACCCAAACTACTCGGCTCGATACTCGGCGTGTTTCCGATAATGGACGTCGAGACATACATCGGCGGCAATCTCAGTGACCTTACCGCAGGCTCGGTCGTCGCAATGATAGCAATGATACTCGCAACTATGGCACTGACATTCCTGCTCAATAAAAAGATCTCCAAGCG
The DNA here is from genome assembly GCA_947302065.1 of uncultured Clostridia bacterium. Taxonomy (GTDB): domain Bacteria; phylum Bacillota; class Clostridia; order Oscillospirales; family Ruminococcaceae; genus Hominimerdicola. Next base: position 4,935 of record CAMYUO010000149.1, read on the forward strand.
AGGCAGACATTACGATGCCAAGGATTTCTGAAAAAGTGCACAGCAGTTAATGATAAACGCTTTACATAATAATCACAAAGGCACGCCCGGAGCGGCACAAATGTTATAACCCTATCAGACCGATATGCGACGGACAAGCGTCCCGCCGCTGCGGGGTCTTTACAAAAACTCTGATTTATGTTATAATACTATGTAAATATGATTAAGATTTCTTGCATAATGGGGTGAAACACAATGGATTGGATAGAGACCGCAGTATATACCACAACACAGGGTATCGAGGCTGTCACGGGCAGATTGCTCGGGCTCGGCATCGACGGCTTTGTTATCAAGGATGCACAGGATTTTGAGGACTTCCTTGAGGACAAAGACGGCAACTGGGATTATATCGACGATGACCTTATGGGTCTTAAAAACTGCGAAACTACCGTCACAGTGTATATCCCCGATGACGCAAACGCTCCAGAGCTTGTCAGTGCGATAAGGGCAGAGCTTAATGCTCTCAAGCAGACAGATGATGATAATGAGCTTGGCAGACTTGTCTGCGAGCTTAAAAATATCCGTGAAGAGGATTGGGCAAACAACTGGAAACAGTATTTCAAACCTCTCTGTGTCGGTGAAAAACTGCTTATCAAGCCAAGCTGGGAAAGCGTTTCTGCCGACGAAAAACGCAAGATACTCGAGATAGACCCTG
>CAMYUO010000150.1 GCA_947302065.1 uncultured Clostridia bacterium
GCAAAGTCCGTCAGGATAGTTCAGACCGTATGCAAGAGCAACTGTCTTCGGGTTCTTGAAGAACTTCTTTGCAACTGCGACTGATGTCTCATATCTGTTATTGCCGTTTACACGGGTGGATTTCGTGAACAAGCTCTTTACCTGCTTTTCAATGCCCGCGCTTACAGCGCCTGTGCCGCCGATGATGTATGCCTGAGAAAGTGCGGAAGAATCTTTGGATTTGAGGCTGTTAAGATATGCTTTCTGGTTTGGTGTAAGGCTGCTTGTCTTGCCTGCAACGAGCAGGATAGGCTTGCCGACAGCAGAAGCGGAAAGTGCATCTGCATAATCGCTGCCTGATGCGATGAGTATCTGCTCCTTTGTAACGCCCGCCTCTTTGAGAACTTCGATGTTTGTGTCGTATCTGTTCTTTCCTGCGATTCTCTTGACTGTGTAGCCTGCTTTTTTCAGATCGCTTGCGAGTGAATCGGGAACGACTGCATCACCGCCGATGATATAAACGGTAGCCTTTGAAACAGCGTTGTTCTTAACGTAGTCAACTGTTGATTTGAGAACGGCTGAAGCCTTGTTTGCAACGAGCAGGATAGGAGCGCCCTTTACCTTTGCCAGATACGATGCGGAAAGAGCATCTGCAAAGTCAGCACCTGATGCGATGATGATGCTCTGGAAAGCTGCGTTGCTGTTTTCTTCCTTGACCTTGGTAGCTATCTTCTGAGCAGTTTCGAATCTGTTTATTCCGTTTGCACGGTCTTTGGTGAGCTTAGTGATCTGCTCGGTCTGGAGAGTTTCTTTGCATACTGTGCAGGTGAGGATCTTTTTGCCGGCAGTTGCAACAGATGCAGGCTTAACGATAGTCCATGTGCTTGCCTTTGTGTGACCCTTAGCCTTGATCTCACGGGTCTCAGTGCCGCCTTCTTCCTTGCCGGCGCAAACAGTACAAACTCTCTGCTCGGATCCCGGTGTAGTGCAGGTAGCCTGCTTGGTTACTGTCCACTTGTCAGGGAAGCTGTGACCCTTTGCCTTGTCGACGGTTTGTGCCTGGGTTATCTCGGTGTCGGCGGTAGCGTCGGAGTAGTACTTGTCACCGCAGGTCCAGTATTCGATGTTTCCTGCCTTTGTGCAGGTAGCTGCTACTGCCGCTACGTGCTCAACATCAAGCAGCTTTCCTTTAAGTTTGTTATCCTTAACATATTTTTCAGCTGCGGTATCGTTATAGCAATTTAAGGTAAAGTTAGGGTTCACAACCGGCAAAGAGGATTCGTCAAATACATAGCCGAATGCATAATTACCGATCTTTGTAACGGTTTTCGGGACAATTGCGCTTGCAAGGTTAGCACAGCCAACGAATGCGTTGTCTTTAATGGTAGTAACGCTGTCAGAAATGGTCACACTTGTAAGTTTAGCGTTGTTTTCAAACACTCTCATGCCAATGGTTGATACGGGATAGTCACCCCACGCTGACGGGATAGTGAGCGCTGCATCTTCGCCGTGGTATTCTGTTATCTCGACCGTGTTGTCCGTAAGTACCTTGTATACAAAGTTGCCGGAGATGTATTCGACCTTGTTTCCGTGTCCTCCCGCATAATATATAGCCTCTGAGCTTGCATAGCCGATTATCGTGCAGCTCTTGTCAAACGCATTATTTCCAATGTCTTCAACGCTTCTTGGGATAGTTACTCTTTTAAGATCTGTGCAGTCCTTGAACACTCCTGCTGCAATGCTTGTTACTGTATTATTGCTCCACTCTGACGGAATAGTGAGATTTGTATCTTCGCCGCTGTATTCTACTATCTCGACCTTGTTGTTTTTAAGCTGCTTAAAAACAAAGTCGCCGGAGATGTATTCGATCGGATTTCCGCTGAGTACCGCATATGACTGAGCTGTTGTGCCTGATTTGCAGCGAATCGTGCATGCTTGGTCAAACGCTTTATCGCCAATGGTTGTAACGCTGTCTGGGATAGTTACTCTTTCAAGCTTTGTGCAGCCCTCGAAGGCACTGACGGCAATGTTACGCAGTTTTGAGGGAAAAGTAACCGACTGCAAGTTCGTTTTATCCTTAAAAGCTTCCTGGGCAATTACCTCAACAGGTACGCCGCCGAGTGTTTCAGGGATAGTACAGGTCGTTTCTGACGGTTTTTTGAAGCCTGTCACCAGTGCAAATGTGCCGTCGGAAGACAATTGATAAGTGAAGTCTTCCTCAGTTTGTTCTACGCTCTCTGCGGTCGCTGTTATGCTTGTGCTCTGAGTGATGAATGTGCCCTCAGGCAAAGCTGCTGCCGAGCCGAATACCATGCACAGTGCAAGAGCCATTGATAATACTCTTTTCATTTTCATAATATCGTTCCTCCGAAATTATAATTTCTCCCCATTTGGAGTTATGGTCACACCATAAATCAATTATACGATATCAAGGTTTTTTCGTCAATCATTTTATCGGGGTACTGTAATGTTTTTGTCTTATTGAACAAAAAAGTTGTTCATAATTTGTGCAAAGATAAAGGCTCCCATCAAGAGAGCCTTGTTAATTGATTTACTTATATGCTTTCAGCGCTTTTGCCAGCTGATCGGGACAGGAAGTGCCTTTGCCGTTGCAGTCTATTCCCTCAAGTTTTTCAATGACCTCGTCGATCTTCATTCCCTCGACGAGCTTTGAGATGCCCTGAAGATTTCCGTTGCAGCCGCCTGTGTACCTGACATCTCTCACGACGTCGCCGTCGAGCTTAAACTGTATTTGCCGTGAGCAAACGCCCTTGGGGGTATAATTTACAGTCTTCATTGTGACCTCCTTAAAGTCTTGCAACGCCTGACTCTCTTGCTGCCTGTGCAACAGCCTCAGCTACTGCAACAGGTATCTTTCTGTCAAATGCGTTCGGCAGGATGAAATCAGGTGACAGCTCATCATCGCTCACGCACGCAGCGATAGCCTTTGCAGCTGCCATTTTCATTTCCTCGTTTATATCGGTCGCTCTCACAGCCAGCGCACCCTTGAAGATGCCCGGGAAAGCAACAACGTTGTTAATCTGGTTAGGGAAGTCGGAACGTCCTGTGCCTACGATGAATGCGCCTGCTGCCTTTGCCTTGTCGGGCATGATCTCGGGAACAGGGTTTGACATTGCAAAGATCATCGGCTTGTCGTTCATCGACTTTACCATTTCCTCTGTTACAAGGTCAGGCTTTGATACACCGACAAATGCATCTGCGCCCTTCATAGCTGTCGCAAGGTCGCCTGTCAGGTGCTCCTTGTTTGTGATCTTTGCCATTTCAGCCTGTGCCTCGTTGAGTTTCGGGTCGCCCTCGCAGATGATACCCTTGCTGTTGAGCATGATTATGTCTTTTGCACCCATGTTCAGCAGCAGCTTTGCGATAGCACAGCCTGCAGCGCCCGCACCGCTCATAACGATCTTCAGGTCGCTCATTTTTCTGCCTGTCAGCTTGCATGCGTTCATCATTGCCGCAGCCACAACGATAGCAGTTCCGTGCTGGTCATCGTGGAATACGGGGATATCAAGTCTTTCCTTGAGCTTTGCCTCTATCTCAAAGCATCTCGGTGCAGCGATGTCCTCAAGGTTGATACCGCCGAAGCTGTCGCCGATAAGTGCGATAGTGTTTACTATCTCGTCAACGTCGTTGGACTTTACGCAGAGCGGGAAAGCGTCAACGTCTGCAAACTCCTTGAACAGCGCACATTTGCCTTCCATAACAGGCATGCCTGCGAGCGGTCCGATGTTTCCGAGTCCGAGAACTGCACTTCCGTCTGTGATAACTGCAACGAGGTTTGCTCTTCTTGTCAGCTCATACGAAAGGTCGGGGTCTTTCTGTATCTCAAGGCATGGCTTTGCAACGCCAGGGGTGTATGCAAGTGTCAGATCCTCAGCATTGTTGATCTTTGCACGGGAGATGACCTCGATCTTTCCCTGCCATTTCTTGTGCATTTCAAGTGATCTTTCCATTACGTCCATTTAAAATTCCTCTTTCCATAAAATAATTATGAGGAACGCTGCCGCAGCAGTGCTCCTCGTGTTGTTGTTACTGCTCGGCTTTTACAGCGCTCTGCTTTACCTTCTGAGCATTTGCATGGATAAGCTTGAATATCTTGTCCAGATTTTCCTGATCGGTAACATACTTGCCGATGTGGGTCATCGTGCTGTTGTAAAGACCGTGGAAATCAGAACCGCCTGTCACGATAAGATCGTGCTTTTTGGCAAGCTCTGCAAGCTCTTTCTGCTTCTGAACGGTAGCAGAGAAGTGGTATGCTTCGATGCCGTCTATCTTGCCTGCCTCGATAAGCTCCTTGAGAAGCTCAACATTGTTGAACATCACAGGGTGTGCCATAACAGCAATGCCCTTTGATGAATGGATAAGGTCAAGCACGAAATTGACATCGGGATATTCTCTTGTCACAAGGCACTCACCGTGAGGTGCTGCGAACAGCTTATCGTTGACAGAGCCGTAAAGCTCGGTCGCATAGCCGTAGTTCACAAGTGCTCTCATGATATGAGATTTATAGATGCTCTTTGAGCCTTTTGTATATTTCTGAACTGCGTCGGTCGGGATAGGGTATCTGTCAAGGACTTTCTTTATCATGTCCTTTGCGCACTCTGTCCTGATCTGGCAGGATTTCATGCAAAGGCCCTCGAGCCTGTCAGGCTTCTGCGGTGCATAGCAGAGGATATGTACCTTGCTGTTGCGCTTTTTGTCCCATGCGGAAAGCTCTACGGCAGGGATGACCTGCACGCCGTATCTCTCGCCGAGTATCTTAGCTCTGCTTGACGATGAAAGTGTGTCGTGATCTGTTATAGCGAGGAAGTCAAGTCCCATTCTCTTGGCTTGAACGATAGTTTCCTCTATACCTAAGCTTCCGTCTGAAAGCGTGGTATGACAATGAAGATCGCCTGTCATAGTGTCTCCTCCGAACCTTGTAGAAATGTGTCGAAAAAATTCAACTAATCAATTATAACATATTTATTGCGTAATATCAAGCGTTTTTTTCTCAAATTATTCACAAAAATGCAGCTCGTTTTTTGGAACAGATGTCGCCCTTCTCAGTCAAACAGCTTATCTGCGAACCAGACATTTTTTACCTCAAAGGTCTTTTTGTCGAGGTAGGAGAGTATGCCTGCATCTGTTGTGAACTCAAACGACAGCTTGTATGCACAAAGCGCCTGCGTCTTAACATTGTATTCTCTGTTGACAGCGTTTATGCCGTATTTGCCGTCGCCGAGCAGCGGATAGCCGATATGTGCAAGGTGCGCCCTTATCTGATGCGTGCGCCCTGTCACCAGCTTGACCTGCAAAAGTGCGAGCCGTTTGTCGCCGGTCGTTTTCAGGACTTTATACTGCGTTATCATCGTCTTGTTGAGAGGCGTTTTGCTGTCGGTTATCTTAACGATTTTGGTTTTCTCGTTGCGCTCGTGGTATGCTGTCAGCGTGTCCTCTTTTTTCGGCGGAACACCGACGGTCACGCAGAGGTATCTTTTGTCAAGCTCTCTGTCCTTGACTTTCTGATTGAGAATGCGCAGACTCTCGGCATTCTTGGCGCAGATGACGATGCCGCTGGTGTTGCGGTCGATGCGGTTGCACAGGGCAGGCACAAAAGACAGCTCCTGCT
>CAMYUO010000151.1 GCA_947302065.1 uncultured Clostridia bacterium
AAAGATGTTGCCGACAAAGAACGATAAGCCGATGATGACAGCCGCAAGGATAAGGTTTTTGAGCATATTGCGGCGTATCTTTGCGTGCTGTGCAAGGTCGTGGGCTGCTTTTGCCTGCTTTTCGACCCTGTTCATTTTCGGAGGATATTCGTAAACAAGCATTCGGCTCACTCCTTACACTGTTTAATAAAGACTGTCAGACGGACTGCTGTTTTTCAGTTTTGAGCTTTTCTATCTCATCGAGCAGAGCGATAATATCCTGTCTTGCATTAGCTATGAAATCGTAATCCGCTTCAGTGGCACCCAGCAATTCTATATCGCCGCACTGTGTCTGAATAAAGCTCGAACCGCACTGCATATCTCTGTCCTCGATAAATGCTTTCCAGGGACCTCTGGCAGCCTTTTCGGCTCTTTCCCTGATAGCTGACAGCTCTTTGTCACTTAACATAGCACACCTCTGTATTCCTCGCTGCTTTATCAGAAGCTCTTGTTTTCGTCGTTCTCTCTTATCTCGACACGTCTTATCTTGCCGCTGAATGTCTTTGGCAGTTCATCGACGAACTCGACGATCCTCGGGTACTTATACGGTGCTGTGGACTTCTTGACGAAGTTCTGGAGTTCCTTTTTCAGCTCGTCGCTCGGCTTATAGCCCTCTGCGAGAACTATCGTCGCCTTGACTACCTTGCCTCTGATAGCATCGTCTGCTGCGGTGATAGCGCACTCGAGCACGCTCGGGTGCTCCATAAGGATAGACTCTATCTCGAAAGGTCCTATGCGGTAGCCCGACGCTTTGATAAGGTCGTCCGTTCTGCCGACATACCAATAATAGCCGTCTTCGTCACGGTAAGCGGTATCGCCGGTGTGGTAAACGCCGCCCTTCCACGCACGGAAGGTCTGCTCAGCGCCTCTGTAATACTCCTTGAAGATTGCAGGGTGCTTACAATACTCGGCACGGATAACTATCTCGCCTGTTTCGCCGTCCTTGACAGTCTCGAGGTTTTTATTTACAAGGTCAACATCGTAAAGCGGAACGGGTTTGCCCATTGAACCCGGCTTTGGTGTCATGCCGTAGCAGTTGCACAGCACAACGACAGTTTCCGTCTGACCGAAACCTTCCATAAGGCTAAGACCCGTTGCCTGTTTCCACTTGTTGAAAACGTCCGGACTGAGAGCCTCGCCTGCAACGCAGGAATATTTAAGGCTTGAAAGGTCATATTTCTCAAGGCCTGCCTTGATGAAGAATCTGTACATCGTCGGAGGTGCGCAGAATGATGTAACTTTGTAATTCTGAATTACTTTGAGAACATTTTCGGGAACGAATCTGTCAAAGTCATAGACAAACTGTGTTGCGCCGCAGGTGAGCTGACCGAACATCTTTCCCCACGCACATTTTGCCCAGCCGCTTTCGGATACGGTCATATGGACAGTGCCCTCGGTGATGTGGTGCCAGTGCTTTGCGGTGAAGATATGCGCTGCGCTGTATGCGTGGCGGTGCATAACGAGCTTTGGATAGCCTGTTGTACCGCTGCTGAAATATGCGAGCATATTCTCCTCGGCTCTGGTATGTATCCTTTCAAGGTCTGCTCTGTATCTGCGTGCAGATGCCATAAGGTCTGTCCAGCCCTCACGGGTGCCGTGAACGATGAACTTTTCCTTCATCCAATCGTACTCCTGCAAAGCCTCGTCCACGTGGTCGGGGACATTATCCTCGGCGGTTGCGACGATGAACTTGACTCTTGCAAGGTCAAAACGGTAGACATAGTCTTTTTTCATAAGCTGACAGGTCGCAGGGATAAGCACTGCGCCGATCTTCATAAGCGCATAGGCAAGTATCCAGAACTCATAGTGCCTTTTGAGCACAGCCATGACCATATCGCCCTTTTCAACGCCGTGTGCGGTGAGCATATTAGCCATTCTGCTGCTTTCCTGCGAAAGCTCTTTATATGTGAAGATCTTTTCGTCGCCTGTTTCGCTGACCCAGTGCAGGGCAACTCTCTCAGGCTCGGTCTTTGCGATCTCGTCGATAACGTCATAAGCAAAGTTATAGTCATATTTAAGGTCGAGGTCGAACTTGGTCACAATGCCGTTCTCGTCATAGTCTTCCTTGACGAAACGCTTGTAGAACTCACTCATAAAACTCATATAAACTTCCTCCATAGATTTGATACACCATATTGTATTGAGTATAAACAAATCCAATGAAACTGATATTGTTTTTTTATAGACTGATTGTTAACTTAATGGTGAAAAATGTCAGAGAATAATGTGCTCGGTACGAATTATCACGGCTTTGCACAAAGAAAATCAAGCCACTTTCAAAATGCGGCTTGAACTGTAAAGCATTCATATTTTCGGGGGCTTTCCGGTCGCCCCCATACCCCTTCGGATACAAACTCTATTACTGAGACTGTAACCAAACAAGAAGCACTAACCTATTCGCACTTTGAGGCGAGCAGTGTGCTGTACTTTGCTCTGAACTGCTCGAACGTGCCTTCGTCGAGTGCCTGTCTGATGCGCTCGGTGAGGGTGTTGTAGAAATACAGGTTATGCATAACGGCAAGTCTGCCGCCGAGCTGCTCGTCGGATTTGAACAGGTGGCGCACATACGCTCTTGAATGATTGCGGCAGGTCGGGCAGTCGCACTCGGGGTCGACAGGGCGCTCGTCCAGCTCAAAGCACTGGTTTTTGATATGGATTATGCCGTTCCATGTGAACATCGTGCCGTGACGGGCATTTCTGCTCGGCATTACGCAGTCGAAGAAATCTATTCCTCTTGCGACAGCCTCAATGATATTGCTTGGCGTGCCAACGCCCATAAGGTACCTTGGCTTGTCCTTAGGCATGAACGGCTCGACCTGCTCGATAACGTGATACATGACGTCTGTCGGCTCGCCCACCGCAAGACCGCCTATCGCGAAGCCTGCGCAGTAATCAAGCTCGCGTATGCGCTTCATGTGCTCGATACGCAGGTCGTCGTAGGTACAGCCCTGATTTATGCCGAAAAGCATTTGCTCGCGGTTTATCGTCTCTTCAAGCGAATTGAGACGCTTCATTTCGGCTATGCAGCGCTTGAGCCAGCGTGTCGTTCTCTCGCAGGACGCTTTTGCATAGTTATACTCTGCAGGGTTCTCGACGCACTCGTCAAAAGCCATTGCAATTGTCGAGGCAAGGTGGGACTGTATCTGCATGCTTTCCTCCGGTCCCATGAATATCTTTCTGCCGTCGACGTGGGAGTTGAAGAAAACACCCTCTTCCTTTATCCTGCGCAGCTTTGCGAGCGAGAACACCTGAAATCCGCCGCTGTCGGTGAGTATCGGCTTGTCCCAGTTCATGAACTTATGCAGACCGCCGAGCTTATATATGACCTCGTCACCCGGACGGACGTGCAGGTGATATGTATTGCACAGCTCGACCTGCGTTTTCAGCTCGTTTTTGAGGTCGATAGACGAGATGCCGCCCTTTATCGCCGCAGATGTGCCGACGTTCATAAACACGGGTGTCTGTATCGTGCCGTGAACGGTCTCGAACTGACCCCGTCTTGCTGCGCCTTCCTGTTTAAGTAATGTGAACATAATAAACTCCCTTAAGTGTTTTTCCTGTATACCCTTGCGTCATCGCCGTAGATAGTCTTCATCATCTGCACGAACTCAAAGCCGTATTTCTCGTAAAGCCCGATCTGGTCGGTAGAGATATAGACATTTTCGTATCCGCTCTGTTTTGCGGCACTCAGCGCTTTATCGAGCAAAAGACCAATGCAGCGCTTTCCTCTGTTCTCGGGAAAGGTATATACAAAGCCGACCCAGGGTGTGAAGTCGGTATCGTGTATCTCGTCCTTTTCGCACAGCGTGCAGAATGAAACGAGCTTGTCCTTGTCGGTCAGAAGAAAGAGCTTTGAGCTTTCGCCGAGCGTAGTATAAAACTTGCCTTTGTCGATGAGCTCGCAAAGGAAAGGTCCTGCTTTCCAGTCACAGAGCCTTATCTGCGAAAGCCATTTTTCTCTGTTTGCGCTTTCGTGAAACTCGATGATATTCATTTTTTCTCCCCTGTATTTGATGTTTAGTCTATATCGTAAAGCTTCATCGTTTCGGGCGTGCGGTACTCGTGCTTTTCATAGTATCCGATAAGTCCGCCGCTTTCGGCACGCAGAGCCACCATATAAACGTCCTTGTTTTCCTTTTCGTTATAAAAGGTGTGCACGATATTGTTTTCGTTTGACAGTATGAACCAGTCAAGCACCTTGTCTATCTTTTTCCTTGACTCCTCGTTGTGACAGTCGAGCAGGTTCTTGCCGATAAGGTCAGCACCGCCCCATTTTGCGTATCTTTCACAGGCGGCAGGGTTCATATAAACTATCTCGTGACCCAGCTGGCAGATAACTATCGGCGCTGTGTCAGCATCAAGCACCGCCTTGAAAAACGGAAGCAGTTTTATCAGTTTTTCCTGCTTGGCTTTTTCAGCTTCTTGCTGCTCTTTGCGCTTCCTGTCGCGCTCGTCGTTTGCATCAGCGCGCCTTTTTGCGTCTGCCCAGGGCGCAAGCTCCGCATAGTTTTCATCACGTACAATATAATAGGACTGCGTGTAGTAGTCATCATCAGCCTCGAACAGACATCTTCCGCCGCTTATCAGACCGGGTGGTTCTGCTTCGTTCTCTATGAGCCTGTCGTAGATTTCCTTGGTTATCTCATAAAGCTCATAAAAACCCCGTGAGCCGTGCTCGGCAGTATATAAATCTCTTTCTTCGTCATAACAGGCTTTCCAGCCGTTTCCCTTTTTAAACTGCATAACTTTTCTCCTCTCAAAGTATCGCCATACTGTCGCCGAACGAGAAGAATCTGTACTTTTCCTCAACGGCGGTCTTATAGGCGTTCATTGTCTTGTCGTAGCCGAGGAACGCTGAAACCAGCATTATCAGCGTGCTTTCGGGCAGGTGGAAATTCGTGATAAGCCCGTCCATCACCTTGAACTCGTAGCCCGGGTAGATAAAGATGCTCGTCCAGCCGTCATCGGCAACTATCTTTCCGTCGTGGAAAGATGCAACGCTCTCTATCGTTCTGCAGGATGTCGTGCCCACTGCGATGACACGCCCGCCGTTTTTCTTTGTCTCGTTTATCATCTGAGCAGTCTTTTCGCTCAGTTCGTAATGCTCACGGTGCATCTTGTGGTCGAGTACCTTGTCCTCTTTGACCGGTCTGAACGTTCCCAAGCCGACGTGCAGCGTGACGAATGCGATGTTCACGCCCATTTTCTGCAGGTCTTCAAGCTGCTGCTTGGTAAAGTGCAGACCTGCTGTTGGTGCGGCAGACGAGCCAAGCTCGTTGGAATAGACAGTCTGATACCTCTCTTTGTCCTTGAGCTTTTCGGTTATGTAAGGCGGCAGCGGCATCTGACCTATCTGATCGAGCGCTGCGAAAAAGTTGTCCTCACACTCAAAGCGTGCGACCCTGTTGCCGTCCTCGAGCACTTCGGTTATCTCGGCTTTGAGTATTCCGCCGCCGAATGAAAAGCGTGTGCCGACCTTTGCCTTTTTGCCCGGGCGGCAGAGTATCTCCCAGACCATGTTCTCACGCTGCTCGACAAGCAGGAACTCGATGAACGAGCCTGTTTC
>CAMYUO010000152.1 GCA_947302065.1 uncultured Clostridia bacterium
GTTTTGACTCCACGGCAGGTCTTTAATTTTTATCTCATTGTCAGAACGAGCATCGTCAGGTCGTCAAACTGGTCTGCATCGCCGACGAACTTTCCGACCTCATCATAAACGCTGCGGATAAGCTGCTGCGGCGAGTTGTCCGTTTGCGCATTGAGCGTATCAACAAGCCTCTGCAAACCGAACATCTCCTCTTTTGCGTTGGTCGCCTCGGGCGCACCGTCTGTGTAAACGAACAGCGTTCCACCCTTTTGCAGCGTAAATTCGTACTGCTTGTATTTCTTGCCCGCTTTTCCGCCGAGCACGAATCCGTGCTTGTCCTTGAATATCTCAAAGCTGCCGCCCGGCTGCTTGATTATCGGGTATTCGTGACCCGCATTCGCAGCGGTTATCTTTCCCGTTGTTACCTCGAGCACACCGAACCACACCGTCACGAACATCTGCTCCTCGTTGTTGGCGCATATCTGATTGTTAGCGTTTTCAAGCACCTGTGCAGGCGTGTCGCCTCTCATCGCATAGTTTCTGATAAGCCCCTTTGCCATCATCATGAACAGCGCCGCAGGAATGCCCTTGCCCGAAACGTCTGCGATGACAAGACCGAGGTGGTCGTCGTCGATATAGAACACATCGTAGAAATCTCCGCCGACTTCCTTTGCTGCGGTCATAAATGCGTGGACTTCAAAAAGCTCGTTCTCCGGGAACGTCTTTGACAGCATGCTCGTTTGTATCCTTGCAGCAAGGTCAAGCTCTGCGGCTATCCTCTCACGCTCACCGTTGAGCCTGATGTTTTCCTTGGTGTATCTGTCCATTTCAAGCGTAAGCTCTGCAATGTCCTCTGCGAGCACGCCGACCTCGTTCTGCTCTTTTATCTTTGCCATATTCTCGGCAGCCTTTTTGCTGTCCTTGTCCGCCATATACTCCATGACGCCCTTTTGCACTTTCGTCAGCGGAGCGATAACCCTGCGGTACATAAATGCCATCAGCACAACTGCCACCAGCACGATGCTGCCGATACCTGCAGCAGCCATAAAGCCGAGCTTTTTCTGAAGTCCCGACCTGAATTCAGACCAGTTGTACGAGATGCCGATGACCGCCTTCGGCTTGCCGTCCACCATAAGCGGCTTGTACCCGATATAGTGGTCGCCTTTGACAGGGAAATCTCTCACCCGTTCAAAAACAAAGCCCGTTTCGTCACCGTCCACAAGCTTTTTAATCGCAGGGTGATCGTCAAGATCTAACTCCAGTTTGTTTCCGATGACTCTGTTATCGACATCTTCAGGGCTGACCTTGCCCGAATAGCTGTAATAGATAGTGCCTCTGCTTTGCTCGCTTATGTCTATGCAGAAAAGGTCATCATAGTCATTCTGCTGTTTTTCCAGAGTGAACGATATGTTATAAATATCGTAATATGCGGCTGCAATGATAAGCTTGTTTTCTTCGTCAAGCTCTTCAAAATCTTCCTCGCTGAACTCGTCACCCAGATCCGATTCATCTATCTCTTCCGTATCATCATCCGAATAATCCTCGTAATCGAAGTCACGAATTTCCGACTGATGCTGTTCCCAGTATTCGATAAGCCACGGCTTTGATTCAAGTCCGTCAAGCCCTTCAAGCCCTTTGAACGATGTGCTGGCTCGGTCAAGCTCCTTTGTCATCATCTCGTTCTTTGCCTCAAGGTAAACATCGACCGTGTTGCTGTAAACGACCGACACATTTATAAGAACGAGCGCCAGAAATATTATAGCTGTTATCGTGCCGATCTGAACGATCAGCTTTTTTCTTTTCTTCACATTCTCCATCAGCCGCCTGTCCCCTCCTTTTTCAGCTGCCCGAGCAAGCCCTCACAGCCCTGCATTATATCATCAAATGCCGTGTCGAACCTGCGTGAATACCACGGGTCTGAAACGTCTCTGCCCGAGCCTGCAAATTCCATAAGCTTGTGCAGTTTGTCCGCATATCCGCCGCCGAGGATATCCCTTGCACGCCGCAGATTGCTCGTGTCCATAACGATGAACAGGTCGTATTTTCCGCCATCGGAGCGTGTCAGCTGCGCAGCACGGTGCTCGCCGAACGGTATTCCCTGCCGCCGCAGCTCGCTTTGTGCGGGCGGATAGATGCCGTTGCCTATCTCCTCGGTGCTGACGGCACATGATGCGATGAAAAACTCACTTCCGAGTCCCGCACGCCGCACCAGCTCTTTCATTATGAACTCTGCCATTGGTGAACGGCAGATGTTGCCGTGGCAGATAAACATTATCCTTGTCATTTAACTCTCCCTGTGTTTTTCCGTTCACGGCTTTTTCGCCGCTAATAAAAGTATATAACAAAAGGCAGTGCTTGTCAACCAAACTGCCGCCTTTGCTATAATGTTTTACACCTCGTAGCTGACGGGGTGCTTGGGTCTGCGCACGTGAACGTTCTTTTTGCTTGGGATAGTCTTTGTAGAAGGGTGGACTCCGTTCCAGTCAAGGCGCTTTACCGCATCGAGCTTTCTGCGCTCTTTCTTGCTGAGCTTTTCATACGGGATAAACTTTGTCATCATTCCTCACCCGCCTTGAAATTGTAGATAGGCTTGATGACCTCGATGATGTCAGCCGTGTCGCCGATGTTGCCTGCGATGTCGTCAAACGACTTGTAAGCCATAGGACACTCGTCAAGCGTCTGCTCGTTGACAGATGTGGTGTAGATGCCCTGCATCTGCTTTTTGAACTCGCTGACGGTGAAAGACTGCTTTGCCTGCGAGCGTGAGTAAAGCCTGCCTGCGCCGTGCGGTGCGGAAAAGTTCCATTCGGGATTTCCCTTTCCGATGCAGATAAGGCTGCCGTCACGCATATTGATAGGGATAAGCAGCTTTTCGCCTGCCTGCGCCGAAACAGCGCCCTTGCGCAGTATCATATTGTCGGTGTCGATGTAGTTGTGTATCGTCGTGAACTGCTCGGTGACGTGCAGGTGCATACCCTTGATTATCTCGTCCATCATCGCCTGTCGGTTGAGCATTGCGAACTGCTGGACTATCTTCATATCGTGGATATACTGCTCGAACAGCTCTCCCTCGCAGTATGCAAGGTGCTTGGGCACGCTGGTCGTCTTGGTGTTCTCCAGCTTTTTAAGCTCCGCCTTTATCTGCTTTTGCTTACCCTCTGCCTTGAGGCGCCCGATAAGCTCGCTGACCTCCTTGTCGGAGCATTTGTTGAGCCTGCGGTAAGCCTCTTTCTGATAATACTTTGCCGTCTCTACGCCGAGGTGACGGGAGCCCGAATGGATAACGATATAGATGCTTCCGTCCTCGCCCTTGTCAGCCTCAATAAAATGGTTGCCGCCGCCGAGCGTGCCAATGCTGGCAAGTGCCCTGTCGGCGTTTATCCTGTCATAGCAGCAAAGCTCGGTGAGATCGATCTTTTCTGCGTATCTGTGTACTTTCTGCCTGACAGCAAAACCCGAGGGAATCTTTTCATAGATGAGTTTGTCGAGCTTCTGCAGCTCGATGTGTTTTTCTTTCAGCTTTACAGTCTCCATTCCGCAGCCGATGTCAACGCCCACAATGTTTGGAACGACCTTATCGGTGATGGTCATTGTCGTGCCGATGGTGCAGCCTGCGCCTGCGTGAACATCGGGCATGATGCGGATGCGTGCGCCCTCGCTCATAGGCTGGTCGCAAAGCTCAATTATCTGAGATACTGCGCCCTGGTCAATAAGATCGGTGTAGACTGTTGCCGAATTGTACTTTCCGTTTAATCCGATCATGATTTTTTCCTTTCTTTTTTGCCTTTGGGTTGCCCGAGCGCATAAAAAAAGCACTCCCGCAGGAGTGCAGAAAATTTCTTGTACGCAAAAAGGTCAGCACATAGCTGAGCATTCCGGGCAAACTCCATGCTTATGATAGTTGTTATTCGTTTTTGGCATCTGTTCTTTGAAACTCATTTTTGTCATGGTGTTCACCGTCCTTTCATAGAATTATGTGTCATAGTATACACGCTATTTCTGCGTTTGTCAAGAGGTGCAGGAAAATTTTTATTTTTTTGCGTTCGGAAGCATCAGAAAAAGCTCCAGCGGCTGAGCAGGAAGCCGGGTATCACGACGATAATAAAGAACGCCCAGCTCACCAGCGTGAACACCTTGATAAACTTTCCGCCCTGACCTGGGTACTCCCTGACGTAAATGCGGTAATTGATAACGCTTGCAAGCGAGCCTATCAGCGAGACAAGACCTGCCGTGTCCGCACCGTATATAAGACCTGCAAAATTCGTCGTGAACGGGTAAAGCACTATAGATGCAGGCACGTTTGAAATAAGCTGGCTCAGACCTATCGACCACCAGTATTCGTTGCCCGCAACGGCTTTGCCGAGGAACTTTGAGATGCCTTCGTTCGCTGCGATAGACGACGAGAAAATGAAAAAGCACAAGAACGTGAACAGCAGCACATAATCGACCTTGAGGAAAAGTCCCCTGTCCACAACGGCTATCACGCCGAGCACGACTGCGAGCGCAATGTACCAGTATTGCGTCCTCGTCACGATAACACCTATCACAAACAGAAACAGCAGAGCGTATGAAATTCTCTTGACCCTGCCCTGAGGCAGCCATTGCGACGCAGTTTTTGAGGTGTCTATCTCGATAGTCTCACCGAGGTCTTTGCGGTACAGCACCAGCACGAATATCACCAGCAGCACCGCCGACATCACGTTAAGCGGCAGCATATGCAGTATAAAATTCTTTGCGCTCGTTCCCGACTGCCCATACAGAAATAAATTCTGCGGACTGCCGAACGGCATCAGCAGCGAGCCTCTTATCGCAGCGATGTTCTCCATCGAGATAACGGGCAGTATGTATTTTTCCTTGCCTGCGCTGCGAAATATCATTATCGTCAGCGGCACGAAGATTATCAGCGAAACGTCGTTTGTCACGAACATCGACGTGAAAAATACGCCGAATATCAGGAACAGCGAAACACTCGTCATCTTCTTCAGCCTCGATGCCAGCGACACCACAGGGCGCAGCACGTTTTCCTGCTTGAAACCCTCAAGCACGCACAGCATCATCAGCAGCGTTCCGAGCGTGCGCCAATCTATGTCACTGAGCAAACGCTTGCTCGGCGGCGTTATGAACATCGCAGCGATAGCCGCTGCCGCCGATACGGTGAGCATCAGTTCTTTTTTCAGAAATGATTTGACTTTATTCATTGTTGTTCATTAACTTCCCTTTATTGCGAATTCCACGGCGCCGACACGCCAATGAAAAGTATACCACAGCCACAGGTCAAATGCAATCGCTGATTTTCCCAAATCTCGGGCATCAGCTGCAGGATTTTTGTATTTACAGCCGAAGAGTACACCTCAGGTATACTTGATTTATCGTGCAGCGTGTGATATACTTATTCAAAAAAACGGGGAGAAACAAAAATGAAAACAACACTTTACACTAATGACATCAAACGCTATTTACGATGCGATGAGATCATCAACTCTGACAACGCTTCGGTCGCACAGCTTGCTGATAAGCTTTACGGCGGATCAAGCAGCGAGACCGAGTTTATCAGAAAGGCTTTTGAGTATGTGCGTGACCGCATCTCACATTCGGCTGATATCGGTG
>CAMYUO010000153.1 GCA_947302065.1 uncultured Clostridia bacterium
GAACGGCGTGTTCTCCGCAAATGAATATCTGACAAGGATAAACCTTATGAAAGCCTACAAAGATGGCTATGAAACGCCTATACTTAATTCAAAGAGCGTTGCTGTTGTCGGCGGCGGAAACGTTGCTATGGACTCAGCGAGATCTGCAAGAAGAATGGGCGCAGAGAAGGTCTATGTCGTTTACAGACGTTCAATGGATGAGATACCGGCAAGAAAAGAAGAAGTTCACCACGCAATAGAAGAGGGCATCGAGTTCAAGATGCTCAACAACCCAGTAAGAATACTCGGTGATGAGAATGACAGAGTCAAGGGCATCGAGGTTATCAGCATGGAGCTTGGTGAGCCTGATGCAAGCGGAAGAAGAAGCCCTGTTGAGATCGCAGGTTCTGAGCATACTATCGACGTTGATACGGTAATAATCGCTATCGGTACTTCACCGAATCCGCTTATCAAGAAGACAACACCGGGTCTTGAGACCAATAAGCGCGGCTGCCTTGTCGTAGATGAAGAGAATTCTACTACAAAGCCGGGCGTTTATGCAGGCGGCGATGCAGTCACAGGTGCTGCGACCGTAATTCTTGCAATGGGAGCCGGAAAGAAAGCTGCTGCCGAGATTGATAAGTATATCAAGGACAAAAAGTAAAATTTTTAAAAAGCTATTGATTTTGCAGTTTTTATCTGTTATAATGTAGGATAGTTTAATCTTGGAGGTAAAATGAAAATGTTTAGTGTATTTGCAGATGCAGCCAACTCTACATCAGCAGGTCAGCTGCTGATCACATTTATTCCGCTTGTCCTCATCTTTGTTTTCTTCTATCTGCTTATCCTCAGACCGCAGAAGAAGCAGGAGAAAAAGGACGCTCAGATGAGAGAGAACCTCGAAGTAGGCGATGAGATCGTTACAAACGGCGGCATCGTTGGCATCGTTTTCTCTATCAAAGACGACACTGTTGTTATTGAAACAGGCGGAGACAGAAGCAAGATCCGTATCAAGAAGTGGGCTATCGCTAAGGTAGAAAGCACACACGACGATCAGTAAAACTCTGAGAACTGCAGTTTTGCAGTTCTTTTTTTGCCTTTTTTCACATAAGTATGTAATATCCTATGTTCGGGAGATATGCTTATGAGAAATCTTCATTTTATAAGAAATAAAAAGCTTTCGCTGTTTACTACTGCTGCAGGCTCTGCAATTCTATCGTGCTTTGTCACTGGTGCAGTTATAATGCTGCTGGGCTTTATAGTAGCCAGAATCGATGCAACGGATATCATACTTTCGGCAATGTCGACCCTTGCTCTTTGCATCGGCGCATTTGTCGGGGGATATGTCAGCGGAAAGAAGCGGCGCAAAAACGGTCTTTTGATGGGTGCTTTATGCGGCGTTATCGTCTTTGTGCTCATAGTAGTGGTAAGCCATTTGTTTTCTAAAACGGTCGAGAGCTTTTCTATGCCGACAAAATTGATACTCACTATTATATGCGCTGGAATAGGCGGTGTAGTCGGAGTGAACTCAAAGCACAGCCGTTTTTAGCCTTTTGATTTGAATTTTTATCGTTCGTTCACAGTATATTAATAAATGTGAGCTCAGTGTGTGATATAATAAATTAAAATAATTGTTGGAGGAATTTCAATATGAAGCATATTAAGACTATCAATAAGGCTAATCTCAAGAAGAGCGCTGCTAAGGGCGGCTGCGGCAAGTGCCAGGCTTCCTGCCAGTCAGCTTGCAAGACTTCCTGCACTGTTGCTAACCAGAAGTGCGAGAGAGAAGCTTAAGCTGAATCTTAGCTTGTAAAGGGGCATTACGGTGTCCCTTTAATTTTTTGTTAGATCTTATAGATCCATGCTATAAACGGAGGAAGTAAAATGATACATAAGTATAAGCTCTCGGGTTATAATGTCCTGCTTGACACCAATAGCGGCGGTGTACATATCATAGATGACCTTACCTATGATATGCTCGATAATGTCCAGCCGCCTTTTGAGGATAAATGTCCTGACAGCATAATAAACAAACTCAGCAAGGTCTATGACAAAGAAGAGATCGCTGAGTGCTATAATGAGATAGTTTCTCTTTACAATGATAAAATTCTGTTTGCCGAGGACGATTATGAGAAATTTGCACTTACATCAGTTGCATCGCCTATCAAAGCTATGTGCCTGCATATCGCACACGACTGCAACCTCAGATGCAAGTATTGTTTCGCATCAACAGGCGATTACAAAGAGGGAAGAATGCTGATGAGCCTTGAAACAGGCAAAAAGGCAATAGATTTCCTCATTGAAAAGTCCGGCGACAGAAAGTTCCTCGAGGTCGATTTCTTCGGCGGAGAGCCAACACTCAATTTTGAGGTAGTTAAGCAGATCGTTGAATATGCCCGTTCAAGAGAGTCGGAGGCAAACAAGAAATTCAGATTTACTATTACTACAAACGGTATCCTGCTTACCGATGATATGATCGAGTATATCAACAAGGAAATGAACAATGTTGTTCTGTCTATCGACGGCAGAAAAGAGGTCAATGACAGACTCAGGGTGCGTGCTGACGGTTCGGGAAGCTATGATACTATCCTGCCCAAGTTCAAAAAGCTCATTGCTGCAAGAGGCAATGACAAAGACTGGTACGTCAGAGGAACTTACACCAAGTATAACCTCGATTTCTCGAATGACGTTATGCATCTGTTCGATCAGGGCTTTGAACAGATATCAGTTGAGCCTGTTATGGCTGATCCTAAGATGCCATACGCTATCACTCAGGCTGATCTGCCAAGGATCTTTGACGAGTACGAAGAGCTCATGAAAAAGATCACCGAGGTCAGAAAAGCAGGGAAGTTCATCAACTTCTTCCACTTTATGCTTGATCTTGATCAGGGACCATGCGCTATCAAGCGTCTGCGCGGCTGCGGCTGCGGCAACGAATATGTTGCTATCGCACCAAACGGCGATGTTTATCCCTGTCATCAGTTCGTAGGTATTGAGGATTATAAAATGGGCAGTCTTCATGACGGCTCGTTCAACGATGAGCTGAAAAACACATTTGCAGCTGCTCATGTTTATT
The DNA here is from genome assembly GCA_947302065.1 of uncultured Clostridia bacterium. GTDB lineage: Bacteria > Bacillota > Clostridia > Oscillospirales > Ruminococcaceae > Hominimerdicola. Next base: position 3,056 of record CAMYUO010000153.1, read on the forward strand.
CAAAGCCAGAGTGCAAAAAGTGCTGGGCAAAGTTCTTCTGCAGCGGTGGATGCAATGCAAACAACTACATTTATGCAGGCGATATCCACAACGCTTACAAACTCAGCTGTGAGATACAGAAAAAGCGTCTTGAATGTGCTATCCTTATGAAAGCACTTACGATGCTCGACACGGCTGAATAAACCGATATGTAATAATTACCGCCTTGTGCTGATATTCAGTGCAAAGCGGTTTTTGTTTTTACAAATCAAGGTATTATTAACACCAGACCTGTTGATTTTAAGAGTAAAATATGATATAATTAATAAAAAGTATACACATTGAGATATAAATGAGGTGTGCTAATGAAAAAGAAATTTGGTATAACATTAGGTGGTCTTCAGCAAAAAATATTCAATCTGGTGCTCATCTTTATTCTTGCTGTCGTTGCTCTTTTCGCTGCCGTGTCTATTTATCAAAGCAAACAGCTGAACAAGATAGTCAGTGATGCTTCCGAAAAACAGCAAAACAGTATAAACGAGATATCACAAAACACAATGGAACAGGTCGTAACATCGACAATGACAAGTACCACAAGGCAGCAAGCCTATATGGCAAATGAAATGTTCAGCGAGGTCAAGGGCTGTGTCCTGACAATGAAAGCACTTGCCGAAAGCATGTTTTCAAACAGAGGAGTCATTGTTAAAGATTCTGTCAGCCTGCCTGACAAGAATAAAGAAGGACAGGTATCTGCCCAGCTTTTGTATGACCAGGGAATCGATCCTGCAAGATCCGAAGATATCGGGATCGCAGCCCGTATGACTGATGTGATGATATCCATGTTCAAGAATTCACAACAGCTCAGCTCCTGTTTCATTGCACTTGAAGACGGAACATTTCTGATCGTTGACGATAAGCCGTCCAATAAGTTTGATGAAAACGGGAAATTGATGACCTTCCCGGCACGTCAGCGCCCTTGGTATACTTCAGCTGTCGAAAAAGGTGATGTTTACTTCATAGGAGCGGAAAAAGATACTTTTTCTGGCAGAATAGAGATCGTTTGCGCAGCACCTGTATACTGCAACGGTAAGCTCATTGGTGTTGTCGGAGCGGATATGTTCCTGGATTCCATGGCAGAATACGTTGAAAAATCATCGCAAAAAGGCGGATTCGTTTGCGTAGTCAATGACAAAGGTAATGTCATTTTTTCACCTAAAAAGGAAGGTATTCTCACAGTTAAAACTTCTGATCAGGCAGCCGATCTGCGCAAATCCGATGACAAGGAGCTCGCTTCATTTGTCAACGATGCTCTTAAATCCAATACAGACGTTTGCAAAATATCTGTCGACGGCGAAGAACAATACCTTTGCGGTGCACCGATAACAAATGTAGGCTGGTGCGTTGTTTCAGGTATAAGCAGTGATCTGATAAGGCAGCCTACCGAGAAAATGCTCGAAGAGTATAAAAAGGTCAATGATGAGGCTTCTGACTCGTTTGAAAATGGCGCTAAAAAATCTGAAACAACAACTCTTGTTATGATAGTTGTTATTCTGATCCTGGGCAGTGCCAGCAGTCTTTACATGGCAAGCCGCATAGTCAAGCCTGTAGAGCATATGACTAAGCGTATTACAGACATAAGCGGAAGTGATCTTCAATTCAGAATGGAGGACATATATAAGACAAATGATGAGATCGAGGTTCTTGCTGAAGCGTTTGCAACTCTTTCCAAGCGCACACTCGATTACATCCAGGAGATCACAGCTATCACAAAGGAAAAAGAGCGTATAGGAACTGAACTTGAACTTGCGACAAAGATACAGGCAGATATGCTGCCGAGCCTTTTCCCTGCTTTCCCTGACAGACCTGAGATAGACATTTATGCAACTATGACTCCTGCGAAGGAAGTAGGAGGAGATTTCTACGATTTCTTCCTTATCGACGACGATCACCTTGCTATGATAATGGCTGACGTTTCGGGCAAGGGCATCCCTGCGGCGCTGTTTATGATGATGTCAAAGATCCTTGTAAATAACTATGCTATGATGGGCAACTCGCCTGCAAAGGTACTTGAACTGACAAACGCAACTATCTGCGAGCATAACGAGGAAGAAATGTTCGTAACGCTCTGGTTAGGTATTCTTGAAATTTCAAGCGGCAAGGTCGTGGCAGCTAATGCAGGTCATGAATACCCGATGATAAAGCGTGAAGGAAAGGGCTTTGAAGTATTCAAAGACAAGCATGGATTTGTTATAGGCGGTATGGAAGGTCAGAAATACAAGGAGTATGAGTTTACTCTCGGAAAAGGCGAAACGCTGTTTCTTTATACTGACGGTGTTGCTGAGGCAACAAACAAGGATAATGTTCTGTTTGGTACTGAAAGAATGCTGGCAGCTCTGAACAAAGAACCCGATGCAAGACCAGATGTTCTTCTGAAGAACATGAAGCTGTCAATTGATGAATTCGTCGGTGATACCGATCAGTTTGACGACCTCACAATGCTTGCTGTGACACTTCTTTGATACTGATCTATTA
>CAMYUO010000154.1 GCA_947302065.1 uncultured Clostridia bacterium
CAACTACGAAAAGGTGCTCACCTGCTACGATTATCTTATCAACCACACATATTACGCTTACGGCGGCTGGAACAACCCGATGTACTCGGTGCTTGAAAGAGGCTTCGGCACATGCACAGAGTATTCACACGTTATGTGCGCTATGCTCAGATACATGGGCTTCAAGGCTAACTGCATCTGGGGACAGACTGCAATGGCAGCAGGCGGATACGGTCAGCATATGTGGGTAGAGCTTTACATCAACGGCAACACTTATGTTGTTGACCCGCAGGTCGATGACAATATGACATACGGCGGAAACATCTCGCACAGAAGATTTGTAAAGCTGTATTCAGAGACACCGGGCAACTACATCAGAGGCTCTGTTGAAAGCTGATAATTGAAAATGAAACTTTGAGAACATCGCATTTGCGGTGTTCTTTTCATTTTTGCCGCAGCGACGTTAACCGAGCTTCGCTCGCTTTGCATTTCCGTCGCATATGGGCTTGCTCGGGTCTGCAATTTTGCAGCGCTCCGGGCTTTTACTATGTCTGAACATAGGGTTCTTAGTTTTCTTAGTGACGTTAACCGAGCTTTGCTCGCTTTGCATTTCCGTCGCATATCGGAATGTGTGGGTCAAGGGTAAAAAAATCGGACGTGTATCAAACATTTGTTCTTGACAAAACATTTGTTCTGTGATATAATGCTTTCACGGAACAAATGTTTGCATTGGAGGGAACGAAATGGACAGGAAGATACTGCACGTTGATATAAACAACTGCTATGCCTCGATAGAGTGCCTTTTAAACCCTGCGCTGAAAGGCAAATGCGTGGCGGTGGCAGGCGACGTCGAGCAGAGGCACGGGATAATCCTTGCAAAGAACGAGGCGGCAAAGGCTTGCGGCGTGAAAACGGGCGAGGCTATCTGGCAGGCGAAGCTCAAATGCCCTGAGCTTGTGACGGTGCCTTGCCACTATGACGAATACCTGCGTGTGTCAAAGGCTTGCCATGCGATATATGAGCGCTATACTGACAGGATAGAGCCGTTCGGCATAGATGAATGCTGGCTTGACGTGACCTGCACACGCCGTGACATAAAAGAGGTCGCTGACGAGATAAGAAACACCGTCAAAAAAGAGCTGAGGGTGACTGTCTCGGTCGGTGCGAGCTTTAACAAGATATTCGCAAAGCTCGGATCGGACATGAAAAAGCCCGATGGGACGACGGTGATAACCCGTGAGGGATTCAGACAGCAGATATGGGGACTGCCTGCGGGCGACCTGCTGTTTGTGGGGCGTGCAACGCAGGCAAAGCTGTCAGCGCACGGCATAAGAACGATAGGCGACCTTGCGAACACGCCTGTGAGCGCACTGGAAAGCTGGCTGGGCAAGAACGGGCGTATGCTGCACATATTTGCGAACGGGCAGGACAGCACGCCGATAGGCTTTATGTGGGAGACTGTGCCCGTCAAGAGCATTTCCAACGGCATAACGGCATACCGTGACCTCGAAAACGATGCGGACGTTAAGATGATATGCTCGGCAATGGCGGAGAGCGTTGCATCACGCCTGCGCAAACAGGCGATGAAAGCGTGCGGTGTCAGCGTTTTTATCAGAGACAGCAAGCTGCGTGTCTTTTCACGGCAGTGCAGGATAAGCGTGCCGACGAATGACGGCGTGGTGATAAGCGCCTATGCCTTTGACCTTTACAAGCGTTCGTATGACTGGTCGCAGGGGATACCGATAAGGTCGGTGACGGTCGGAACGTTTGACCTGTGCAGTGAGAATGCTGCGATACAGACGGACATCTTCACGCCTGCGGTGCACATAGCCAAGCGTGAAAAGCTCAACGCCGCTGTGGACAGGATACGGGAACGGTTCGGTTACACGGCGATAAACAGCGGCAGGGTAGCTGCGGACAAGGAGTTCTTCCGCTTTGATGCAAGGCTGCAGAACGAGATACACCCAGTGGGTCTGTTAAAAGCACAGTAAGTGTACAAAATTTTGTACTTGAATATTTTTGTTGCAAAATATCTCCGATTGTGTTATACTTTAAAGTAAACTTAAAGTAGGCTTGCTATACTGTGAAAAAACAGATGAGGAGTGAGACTATGAGACTTTTGCTTGCAGAGGACGAAAAGGAGCTTTCCAACGCACTTGTAGCGGTGTTAAAGCACAGCAACTACTCGGTCGACGCTGTCTATGACGGCGCAGATGCGCTCAGCTATGGGCTTTGTGAAAACTATGACGGTATAATCCTTGATATAATGATGCCGAAAATGGACGGCATCGAGGTGCTTAAAAACCTGCGTGAAAAGGGCATACACACGCCTGTTCTGCTGCTGACGGCAAAATCGCAGGTCGAGGACAGGATAACGGGGCTTGACAGCGGTGCTGACGATTATCTGACCAAGCCGTTCGCAATGGGCGAGCTGCTGGCGAGGATAAGGGCGATGACCCGAAGAAAGACGGAGTTCTCACCAAACGATCTTGCTATCGGCAACATCACGCTCAGCCGTGAGACGTTTGACCTCAAAGGTCCGGACGGCACACAGAAACTCGGCAGCAAGGAGTTCCAGATGCTCGAGATGATGATGGTGAACAAGAACACGCTCATCTCGACAGAGCGCTTTATGGAGCGCATATGGGGATATGACAGCGAAGCCGAGATAAACGTTGTGTGGGTGTTCATATCATATCTGCGCAAAAAGCTGGTGAGCGTCGGAGCAGATGTTGAGATAAAGGCGACAAGAGGCGTAGGCTACACGCTTGCGGAAAAGCAGGAAAAGTAAGCCGCGGCGCTGTGAGGAATGAGGAGTTGAGAGGGCTGTGATAAAGCGACTTCAAAGAAAGTTCGTGCTTATCGTTGCGGTGTGTCTGTTCATTGTCGAAGTGCTGATAATCGGCGTCATCAATTTCTTCAACGTGCGCTCGATCAATGCGGAATACGACAACCTGATGCAGATGATACAGGAAAACGACGGCAGGATCCCTGATTATTTCAAGCACAATGACAAGGAAAGGCAGATGCCGGGCAGGGCAGAGCCTACCCCTGATGACATACCCAAGCGTTTTAAAAACAATAATTTCAACGAGGAGACAAGATACCAGACGAGATTTTTCACCGTCACGTTCAAGGAAGACGGCGAGGTCGCAGGCGTGAACACCGGTCAGATAGCCGCTGTTGACAGCGAGCAGGCGGTACAGCTTGCAAAGGAGATAATCTCGGGCGGCAAGGACGAGGGATACACCGACAACTACAAGTATAAGGTGTGCGACGTATCAAGCGGCAAAATGGTCATTTTCCTTGATGTGAGAATGGGCAACAACAACAAGAACAGATTCATGCTGATCTCGGTGCTTGTTGCGGCAGCAGGATATGTGATAACCTGCCTGCTGGTCATCATCTTCTCAAAGAGGGCAGTAAGACCTGCAATAGAGAGCTATGAAAAGCAAAGGCAGTTCATAACCGATGCGGGTCACGAGATAAAGACTCCGCTGGCGATAATCTCGGCGAACACCGAGGTCATCGAGATGACGGGCGAGGAAACCGAATGGACAAGGAGCATCAGAAATCAGGTCGCAAGGCTCGACGGGCTGGTAAAAGACCTTTTGCATCTTTCGAGAATGGAAGAGGGCGATGTAAAGCTGGTGTTCTGTGATTTCGATATGTCAAAGGCGGTAACCGAGGCGGCTCAGCCGTTTGAGGCACTGGCAAAGACAAACAGCGAAACACTTGAGCTTGACGTTGCGCAGGGCATAATGATGAACGGCGACGAGGCATCTGTCAGACAGCTGACATCTATACTTGTCGAGAATGCGGTAAAGTATGCCGAGGACAACTCGGTCATAAAAGTTGCGCTGACAAAGACGGCAAGCGGCAGACACGCAAAGCTCATAGTTTCAAATACCTGCGAGCAGCCGCCGAAGGACACGGACAAGCTGTTCGACAGATTCTACCGCAGCGATGCGTCTCGCAGCCGTGACGGTGAAAAGGTCGGCGGATACGGCATAGGTCTTTCGATAGCAAGGGCTGTCTGTGAGGCTCACAAGGGCAGGATAGAATGCAGGGTCGAGGACAGGACGGTGATATTCACAGCGTCTTTCCGCACCACCAAGTTCAAGGAAAAAGGGTAGTCAAAAATTATATGATGCAGCGATCCGAATTTAAGGATCTTTGTATAAAGGAAGAAAAGTGAAGAAAAAGTTTTGAGCAAAAGCAGCGAGGACTGCGGTGAAAAAGCCGCATCTTCGCTGTTTTTGTGCTGTCTGGAAGTTGTGATGATCGGTGAAAAAAGTTTTTCGGAGTTTAAGTTGGTTTAAGGTTGGGCGGTTATACTAAAGACATACCAAATGAAAGAGGTGAACGGCATGGCAGGATATCAGGAAGTTTTTGAACGCATCGAGCAGAAATATCTGTTGGATGCTGACACATATAATAAGCTCAGGGAAAGGCTCAGCGGTCACGCAGCCGTTGACCGATACGGCAGGACGACGATATGCAACATCTACTATGACACGCCAGATCACAGACTTGTAAGGACATCCAACGAGAAACCCTTCTACAAAGAAAAGCTGCGTGTCCGCAGCTACGGAACACCGAGCGGTGATTCGACGGTGTTCGTTGAACTCAAAAAGAAATATGCGGGTGTCGTTTATAAAAGGCGTGTGAATATGACGCTGGAGCAGTCGGAAAGGTTCATAAATCATGGCGTTATGCCGATGAAGAATGCGCAGATCGAAAAGGAGATCGCCTACTGTTTCAAACTCTATGAGGACTTGCAGCCGTCGTTTTTCCTCAGCTATGAGCGCATCGCAATGTACGGCATACAGGACGAAAGCATAAGGATAACCTTTGACTCCGATGTGTTTTACAGAGAGCACTCGCTGGATCTTTCGCTGGGAGCGTGGGGAAAGCGTTTGCTGGGAAAAGGTCAGAGGATCATGGAGATAAAGATTGCCGGGTCGATGCCGATGTGGCTGGTGAAGATACTCAGTGAGCTTAGAATATATCCGACTTCATTCTCGAAATACGGAGCGGCTTACAACACGGAAATCAAAAATGAAAATGAGAAGAAAGAGGGTGCTGATTGTGCTTGACTTTACATCTGCTGATTTTTCGGAAGTGACTAATACGACGCTTGTGATAACCTCGCTGGTATCTATCGCACTCGGCGTTGTGATCGCACTGGTGTTCGGTTATAAAAGCAAAAAATCAAAGGGATTTCTGATGACGGTGTCGGCGCTGCCGTTCATCGTGCAGATAGTGATAATGCTCGTCAACGGAAACGTTGGCACAGGTGTTGCGGTAATGGGCGCATTCAGCCTGGTGCGTTTCAGGTCTGTGCCGGGAAATGCAAAGGACATATGCTCGATCTTTCTGGCAATGGCGGTGGGACTTGCAACGGGAACGAACCACATCGCACTTGCGTGCCTGATGACGGCTGTTGTATGCGCACTGGCGCTTGTTTACACGCTGATGCCTGACGGAAAGCAAAGCGGTGAAAAGGAACTGACGGTGGTTATTCCCGAGAGTCTCGATTATGAC
>CAMYUO010000155.1 GCA_947302065.1 uncultured Clostridia bacterium
ACTACGGGCATCTGTCTGCAATAGCGCTCGACCCTATCGAGAAAAAGCCGCTGAAAAGATTTTACCCCGGGTCGATGATACTTTCGGTCGGCGGCTGCGGCTGCAATCTGCGGTGTCCGTTCTGCCAGAACAGCGAGATATCGTGGTCGGCGCAGGCGATGAAAATGGGCGGTGAGCTTTCAGAGGTCTCCCCTGCCGAGCTGACTGCGCTTGCGGAAAAATACAAAAGCCGAGGCAACATCGGGGTGGCGTTTACCTACAACGAGCCGCTGGTGAGCTTTGAATATGTCAGGGACACGGCGAGGCTGGTGCACGATGCGGGACTGAAAAATGTGCTGGTGACAAACGGCTGTGCCGAGGCGGAGATACTTGATGAGCTTGACGGCTGTATCGATGCGATGAACATCGACCTCAAATGCTTTGATCCCCAAAGGTATTCAAAGGTGCTTGGCGGCGATTTTGAAACGGTCAAGAAATTCATCAAACGTGCGCACGAATTCTGTCACGTTGAGCTGACGACGCTTGTTGTGCCGGGTATCAGCGATGATGAGGTCGAACTGCGTGAGCTGGTCGGCTGGGTGGCAGGCATTGACGATGAGATACCGCTGCATCTGACGAGGTTTTTCCCGAGGTTTCACATGACAGACCGTGAGGCGACGGACATTGCACTGATAAGGCGGTTTGCGGACATTGCAGGTGAAAAGCTGAAATACGTTTACACGGGAAATATATAAAAAGAAAAACGGGCTGAGTGAACAGTCCGTTTTTTTGTACTTTATTCTTATTGCAGTGTGGGTCAGGCGCCATATCTGCAGTGCATAATTATCCGATATCTGCACGCATTTTCTTTGAGAATGCAAAGCAGCCAAGCGTGATGATGACAACTGCGCAGGCGATAACTATGCCGACAGGGAGCAGGAACACCGAGCCGCCGAAGTCGAGCGCCATTGCACTCCTTGCGGCTTTGGTGCAATAATACATCGGCATGCATTTACATAATTTGAGCATTATGCCGCCTGTGCTTTCGGCATCAAACCAGATGCCGCCGAAAAAGCCGCCGAGCGAGATTATCAGCGAGCACATTCCCGGTGCTGCTTTCTCGTTGAACAGCACGCCTAATATCAGACCGAAGCCGATGAACATGAGTGCTGACGGGATAAGCGTGAGCATTGACAACAGCACTGCGCCGATGTTGAGGGTGCTGCCGATGATGACAGAGATGATGAATGCCGCTGTGAAAGTTATGACGCTCTGCACGACAGAGACGATAAGCATCGGGAGGATATATCCAGCGGTGAGGTCGGATGCGGTCATCGGTGTTGCATAAAGACGCATGAGGAACGCACCGCCACGGTCGGTCGCCACGTTGAGTGAAGTAAAGAGCATAACGAACATCTGCCCGAAGACTGCAACGCCGGGTGCGAGTTTTTCGATGTGGAAAACGGTGACCGAGTCCTTTGGAATGCTCTGGTCGAGCACGGTCATAATGATGAGCATGACAAGCGGAAAGCCGACGCAGAAGATATAGCCGAGCGGGTCACGTATCAGCTCTTTGATATTGCGCCACGAGAATGAAAGTTTTCTGTTCATTTGCCGACTCCCCTTTCTGCAATGGCGACAAAGGCGTTTTCAAGGCCCTGTGCGCCTGCCTGCTGTTCTATCTCGGAAAGTGTGCCAAGTGCGGCGAGCTTTCCTTCTATCATTATGGCGATGCGGTCGGAGAGGTGCTCTGCCTCTTCCATATAGTGTGTGGTGAGGATAATGGTTATCTTGCCTTTGAGTGACTCGATGACTTTCCACAGCTCACGCCTTGCGAGAACGTCAAGACCGAGGGTCGGCTCGTCGAGGAACAGCACCTGCGGTCTGCCGATGAGCGCCATTGCGATGGACAGCTTTCTTTTCCAGCCGCCTGAGAGCGTCTTGGCACGCTTGTTCACGACCTTTTGCATACTGAACAATTCAATGAGTTCATCTGTGCGCTGTTTGCTGCCCTGAACGTCAAGTCCGCAGACACGGCTCATGAACATCAGGTTCTCTCTGACGGTGAGGCGTGGTGAAACGGCGGTGTCCTGCGGTGAGATGCCGATGACAGATTTGACCTGTGCCATATCGGCAGTGCAGCTTTTGCCCATGACATATGCCTCACCCGAGGTCGGCTCGGAAAGGCAGCAGAGCATTCTGACGGTCGTTGTCTTGCCTGCGCCGTTGACGCCGAGCAGAGAGAAAAGCTCGCCCTCGTTCACGCTCAGGTCGAGCGAGTCAACTGCGGTCAGGTCTTTATATCTTTTTACCAGTCCTTTTGTTTCTACAGCAAGCATTTTTGTTTCACTCCTTATCTTTATGTATGAGCTTGGCAAGGGTGCCTGCGGGTCCGCTCATTTTCACGATAGCGATACCGCCCTTGTTCTCGTCACCGAGAATGAGCATCGTGTCGCCCGGCTTGATGCCGAACACTTTGCGGCAGTTAGCGGGCAGGGTGAGCTGACCTTTGGCATTTACCCTTGAAAGTCCGAAGATGTGTTTTCCGTCGCCTGTGTGCACCTGCGCGCCAAAGCTGTGCACAAGCATATCGACGGTCGTTCCGTATATCCCTGCGAGCTTTACGCAGCTTTCGATATCGGGGACGGACTCGCCTCTTTCCCACTTGGCAACTGCCTGGCGGGAAACGCCCAGCTTTTCGGCAAGCTCCTCCTGTGTGAGTCCGCTTTCGGTGCGGAACATTTTAAGCCTTGAAAAATCTATGCTCATTGTGTTACCTCCGTATTTTGTATTTTCTGAGATTATTATACCCCCGCTAAAATGTAAAGTCAACATATCATTGTATACATTGATGTTATACTTGGTTGCATTGTAGGAAAATGTTTGGTGCAGGTGCAAAGTAGGAAACCGTCGGAAATGTAGGAAAATGCAACTGCGTTTCTGCGTTGACCTGCAGCGGAAAGTGTGCTATAATAGGTGTCGGATATGCAAAGGAGACAGTTATGAAAGAGACATTTTACAAGTTCGGCAGCCCTGTGAAGATATGCCTGCTGGCTGACATACACGACGAGCCGTTTGACGAAGTGATAAGGTCGATAAAGCGGCAAAAGCCTGATATCATTGCGATCGCAGGTGACATAATCAGACGTGTGCAGCGTGACACGAGCGACCCTGTGATACTTCAGCCGAAATACTCGCTTGATTTTGTAAAGGCGTGCGTACAGTGTGCGCCGACATTCATGTCGCTGGGCAACCACGAATGGATGCTGTCGCAGAGAGACATCGAGATAATAAGGCAAACGGGTGCTGTCGTGCTTGACAATGAGTTCACGGTGCACGGCGGACTTTGCATAGGCGGTCTGTCATCGTCGGGACACACGGCTTACAAGCAGTTCCGCAAGGGTAAGGCAGAGGTCTACCCCGAATGGAATTATTTCAATGCGCCGCAGAGGTCGGAGCCGGAGACGGACTGGCTGGGCAAATTTGAAAGGCAGGACGGATACAAGGTGCTTTTGAGCCACCACCCCGAGTATCTGCCAAAATATCTCAGCGGCAGGGCGATAGACCTGATACTCAGCGGGCACGCTCACGGCGGTCAGATAAGGCTTTTCGGGCGTGGACTGTTCGCACCGGGTCAGGGCATTCTGCCGAAATACACAAGCGGTATACACGAAAACATGATAATCTCACGGGGACTTGCAAACACGGGCGGTATGATACCGAGACTTTTCAACCGCAGGGAGATAGTTTACATCGTTCCGAAATAACAGACAAAAAAGACCTTCGGGTCTTTTTTCATTGACTTTTATATGTGAATATGGTATGGTTATATTGCGGAAAATATATTTCGACCCGAAAAGGAGTTTTATTGATGAAAGCAAAAGCAACGGTCAAAAAACTGACGGCTCTGGCGGCATCGCTCGTTATCACGGCGACAAGCATCGGTGCATCGTTCAGCGCTTATGCTGACTCACACGAGCTGCCGATAGTGCCCGTAGTGAGCACGCCCAAAAAGTTCGACCTGAGGAACGTCAACGGCATGAACTACGTCACACCTGTGAAGAACCAGGTACTGTACGAGACCTGCTGGTCGTTTGCGGCAAACGCTGCAGCGGAGACTAACATACTTTTTGCAAACGGTATGGGAGTCAAGGCAGGCACCGAGAACAACAACCTTGACCTTTCGGAAAAGCACACAGCGTGGTATTCGTATGCACGCATCACGGATAAAGATGTTTGCAGCGGTGTTATCCCGGCGTCGCAGATAGGTGAGGGTCATTTTGATTCAAAGGACGCAGGAAACGGCGATGAGGTATATCAGAAGAAAGGCACGACCAGGATAGCGTTCAAATCGTTCGCAAACGGCGTGGGTCCTGTAAAGGAAAACGAATCGTATGATGGAGCCGAGCCTTTCAGATACTCGGGAGCTAACCAATGGGTGTTCCCGAATTACGAGGCTGATGGCGAGGAGCTTCTGGCAGAGGGCTTTTTCGTTTTCAGCATACTTTCAGAGCAGTTCCCCGGATACAGTGAAGAACAGTTCTGGAACGATTGGGCCGACAAGGAGAAAAGGACCAATACTATTTCTTTGGTTGCAGCGAACTTGTCAAAGCACTATGCAATATATGACAACTGGTCACTTCCCGACGGAAAGCAGTACCGTCTGAGCAATCAGGCAGCGGTGCTCAAGCAGTTCAGGGTGCTTGAAGAGACAAACAGCTATGATCCGATCAGCGGATTGCAGTATAACGAAGATGCGCTTGAGACTATCAAAAAAGAGATATCGAGCGGTCACGCCCTGACGGCGAAGATATATACCACGTCCGAACGTGAAACGGTCATGAACGAGGATAACTGGGCACAGTACATCGGCAGCAACATCGGCGACGGCAGCAGCGATTTCAGCGCAAACCACGGAGTTACAGTTGTGGGATACGATGACGATTATCCGAAAGAGAACTTTGCAAGGGACAACGACAATGACGGCAAGACGGACGAAGGTTCCGTTCCGCCGAAAAACGGTGCGTTCATTATAAAGAACAGCTACGGCTGCATCACGGCGGAAGATGAGGCAACAGCGATCACGCACACTGACGGCACAAAGGAATACACAAGACCCGGAGCTGAACCTTACGGCATTGACAACAGCGGTTATATCTACGTTTCGTATTACGACTTGTCGCTGGAAGAATTCACAGTCGCTGATTTCTTCAAGCAAAAGGAACAAAAGGCGCCCAACACCGATCAGTACGACCTGATGGCAGCACAGATCACAGCGCCGATAGGCAAGGAAAAGTCACGCTTTGCGAATATATTTACCGCCGAGCAGGACGAATATCTTTCCGAGATAGGTCTATACACATACACTTCAAACACGAAGGCTGAATACAGCATTTACAAGAACCCGACGAGCTGCGATCCGACATCGGGCACACTGCTTGAAAGCGGCACGAAGGTCTTCAGCGAGCTTGGTTATTACAGATTCGACCTCAAGAACAGG
>CAMYUO010000156.1 GCA_947302065.1 uncultured Clostridia bacterium
CAGCAAGCCGACAAGAAACGGTTTGTATCTCACTTTCCGTTCACCTCCAGAACATAGCCGACCTTGCGGACTGTTTTTATAAACTCGGGCTCGGCAGGGTCCTGTTCGAGCTTTTCTCTCAGCCAGCGGATATGCACTGCAAGCGTTGACGGCTCGACCTCGGAAAATGCACCCCACACCTCGTTGAGTATCTTCTCTTTTGACATCGCCGTGTTTGCGTGCTCGCAGAGAAACGCCAGCAGGTCAAATTCTCTGAGCGAAAGGGCGATAGGCTTGCCGTCTTTTTCGACTGTTCGGGCGGTGATGTTGACTTTGACATTGCCAAAGCTAACGAGCTTTTCCTCGGCACTGTTCTTGAACGTTCTGCGCAAAAGCGCATTGACTCTCGACAAAAGCTCCCTCATAGAATACGGCTTTGGCAGATAGTCATCGCCGCCGATGTCAAAACCCGTCACCCTGTCGTCCTCGTCAGTCCTTGCGCTTGCAAAGATAACAGGTACATTGCAGGCGCTGCGCAGCTGTCTGCACACATCGAACCCGCTTCCGTCGGGCAGATTGACATCGAGCAGAACGAGGTCAAAGCTGTTTGCGGAAAGAATATCGAATGCCTCATCACAGCTGTATGTTACCGTCACGCAGTAAGAATAGTTCTCAAGCATTTTCTTGATTATGAATGATAGCTCCCTGTCGTCATCGACAATGAGTATCCTTGCACGCAGGTCAGAAAAATTAGCCATTGTCGCTCACCTCGATAAATTCGTTTCCCGTAAAATGAATGTCACGGTATTTCTTCGGGGTCATTCCCGTCAGCTTGCGGAATGCCGCTGTGAATGCGCTCTGAGACGAATACCCGAGTGAGATGGAAATGTCAAGTATCGAGAACTCGGAGTAACGCAGGATATTCTTCGCCGTGTTTATCTTCGCACCGATGATGTAATCCTTTATGCCAACGCCGAGCTCTTTCGAGAACAGCTTTGAAAGATAGCTTGGGTTGAGTTTTTCACGCTTTGCGAGCTGTTCGAGCGTGACGTTCTCGTGCAGGTGCTCATAGATATAATCGGTGCAGCGCTTGACGTGCAGGCTCACAGCCGAGCCTTTGCGTATCTCTCTCATACGCCGTGCAAAGTCGAGCTGGAACTCCTCCATTATGCACAGCACCTCCTGCGGTGTGCGGCACTTGTCACCTCGCCTGATGTAGATATCGCTGAGGGTATATGCAACATTGTGGTCCATTCCTGCATCGACGCAAAGCCTTGCAACGACGCCGACGCATACGACAAGGTGGTACATTACGTTGCGCACAGGGTCATCGGAAAGCTGTCCCTTGCCCTCGTAAAAGTCATCTCTCGGGCCGCTGAAACGCTCCTCGAGCGCCTTTACGTTGCCGTCTTTTATATTGTTATAATAACTCATTTCGTCGTGGAAATCGGGTCTTGCAAAGCCTGTTTCCTTCTGCACGAACAGGCGGTAGTTAAGGTCACGGTTGATATTCATAAGCTGTCCCTCCTATTGCCATTGATTGTAGCATAGTTTTGACAAAAATGCAATAGTTTTGACAATAATCACAAAGAAATGATAAAAAAGCCGCCTGACATTCAGTCAAGCGGTTTGGTGTGTATTAGTTCCCAGAAATATTTTCGGCTGCACTCGGGAAAATCATTGAGCACGCCGTGCTCGGGGTCATAGAAAGTGCCGTCTGCATACAGCGACCAGTGCCAGCAGCGAGGCGTTTCAAGGCTGAGAAGTGCAAGCGGCGGAAGGTCTGCTTTTGTCTGCGCCTGCTGTCTGCCGACAGACATTTTAACGCCGTGCGACTCAAAATACGAGCGCATCTCTTTTAGCGTCGTTTCACGCTCGTTGTCAAGCTCGGCGGACACTTGCCCGACTGGTATCCCAAGCACCATCGCAAGCACTGCCTGTCCGCACTGCAGGTCGGTCGGCTCGTGGATATACTCTATTTTCATACGGTTATCTTGTCCAGCACTTCGCCGACCTTGTCGTGCAGGACGAGGTCGCACTGACCGTCAACAGACGTCGGGTCACGGTTTATCACGACAAGATACTTTCCTCTGAAATAACGGACAAGTCCTGCCGCAGGATAGACGGTCATCGACGTGCCTGCGATGATGAGCATATCACACTCGGCTATCGCTTTGACAGCGCCGTTTACGGTGTCGTTGTCAAGGCCTTCTTCATAGAGCACAACGTCGGGTTTTATCGTCCCGCCGCACTCACATTTGGGCACGCCTGTCGAATCGGTTATCGCCTCGATGCCGAAAAACTTTCCGCACTTTGTGCAGTAGTTGCGGTGAACGCTGCCGTGCAGTTCATAGACCTTTTTGCTGCCTGCGAGCGTATGCAGTCCGTCGATATTCTGCGTGACCACAGCAGTCAGCTTGCCTGCTTTTTCAAGCTCGGCAAGCTTGAGATGCGCCTTGTTTGGTTTTGCATCAAGGCATATCATCTTGTCACGGTAGAATTTATAGAATTCCTCGGGCTTGCGCACAAAGAATGTGTGCGAAAGTATCTCCTCGGGCGGATAATCATACTTCTGATTGTAGAGTCCGTCTACCGAACGGAAATCGGGTATGCCGCTCTCGGTCGAAACGCCCGCACCGCCAAAGAACACGATGCTTTGTGAGTCGTTTATCATTTCCTGCAGGGTCATGGGATATCGCTCCTTTCAGAATCAAAAATAACAGAGGCAAGACAAAATAGAGGTAAGATGTGAGAGGTCAGATGTAAGAAACACGATACGGCACAAAAAATGAAGATATGTGTCCGAATACTCCTTGCTTCTAACATCTGACTTATGACCTCTAAATGCTTACCTCTATTATATCACACGCTCTGCTGTTGTCAACAGTTTTCACGCCTTGAAGCCTACGGGATTCTTGCTGCTTTTCTTTGTTTTGGCAGACTTGTTGTCCGCAGGCTTTTTAGGCTCGTCCTCGGGTTCTTCATCGGCATCATCGGGCTGCTCGACCTCGTCTTTATCAAGCAAAAGTGCGATCGCACAGCTGTGCGTCACAAACATGATCTTTGCATAGGTGTAATCGTCAAACAGGTCGTATGCACGCCCTGCGCTGTAAGTGCCTGCATAGACGGTCTTGGTGCTGTTGGCGACGTAGCCGATCCTGTCGATGAACGGCAGGTAAACACCGATCGCCTCTTTGTCGTACTCGTTGTCAGGCTCTTTGATAAGGCGCACGATGCGGCCGATCTCGAACGGCTTCTTGCCGTAGAACATATTGAGGCAGTTGATAGTAACAAATAACGGTTCTTTCATTTTCAAGCACTCCTTTCGCTTTCATTGCACTCAGTATAGCATATCCGTTTGTTTTTGTGGGGAAATATTTTGGACAGTTGACCGAGCGCCGACCAGAATAGTACAAATTATTGTACTGTAAAAGTGCGTCTGCAAGCACCATTTTCGACAACTTGCATAAATCGGCGCTTGAAAATTTGTACATATTGTAAATTGCTGTTTTTACCACCCGATAATTGTAACCATTTTGTGACCTATTTACAGGCTTTAAGCAATTAATTCGGGAATAAACGTTCTTTAACATTGCAAAAAATCACCTGTTTATTTGCACAGCACAAGTGGGTAAAAATTGTGTAAATACACCAATATTCTTGCTCGTGTCCTTGACAACGTATAAAAGAAGTGGTATAATATCTGAAAGAGTGTGTATGTTTAAAATGCATAGTTTTTATTGCGCTTTTTTATTATTCTAATCGTCAGGAGAGTCTACTTATGAAGTGTGAAAACTGTCAGGCAGAGCTTACCCCTACAAGTACAAAATGCGATAAGTGCGGTGCTCTGATTTTACAGAACGTCGAAGGCTTCGATAATACCAAGGAGATCGAACGCAGACTTAAAGAGATGCTTGAGAAGCACGGCAAGAGGATCGTTCTGAACAACCTCAAGTTCGTAGCTCTGCTCAACGACTGGATCCCCGAATACGACAAGGAGCGCAGTCTGCTCAAGAGCATGATCGAGGCTAACGTTGTCAAGAACATGATAAAGGAAGAAACTCCGGATATGGCGATCATGAAAGCCAAGAGCTATATGCTCGGCAAGCTGTTCATCGCCGAAAGTGCCGCTGAGTTTGTTGTGGTGTGCTTTGCTTATATGCTCAACGCACCTTATGTCTCACCTTTGAGAACAAAGGATGAGGACGAGATAAAGAAGGAAGAAGAGGACGCACAGGAGGCAGAGCGCTTCAAGTCCAACAACATCATGAGCAAGGTCTTCACCAAGGGCAACGCCATCAAGTACAAGATCTTCAAGAACGTAGATGTTCCCGAGGGCTATACGATGATCGACGACTTCTGTTTCGACAAGTACGGCATCAAGACTGTCAAGCTGCCTGACACTGTTCTCAAGATCGGTGAATATGCATTCTCGGAATGCAAGAACCTCAAGGGCGTTTCACTTCCGGATTCGCTTCGTATAATCAAGCAGGGTGCGTTCAGTGACTGCACTAAGCTTACGGTAATAAATATCCCGCAGGGCGTGCTGGAGATCGAGGATAACACCTTCCAGTTCTGCAAGGAGCTTGAAAAAGTTGAGATACCAGATTCGGTAGGCAGCATAGGTGCTTCTGCATTCCTCGGCTGCGAAAAGCTCAAGAAGCTGTTCCTTCCGGACAGCATCAAGTTCATCGATGAGGACGCTTTCTCATATTGCCCTGAGCTGACGATACGCTGCTATGCAAATTCATATGTCCACAAGTATTGCCTCACCAACGGCATCGACGTTGAAACAGTATCCGTGGGCACTGATCTTAAAACTAAGCAAATTTAAGGAGGACTATTTAGATGACAGAACTTAGAGTTGGTCAGGAAGTCGAGCTTGAGTACGGCGGAAAGGCCAAGGTCCTTAAAGTTATCGGAAGCGGCGGACAGGGTGTCGTTTATCTGGTAGAGTTCAACGGTATGCAGTGGGCTTTGAAATGGTACGATGTAAACAAGATCAAAAGACCTAAGGAGTTCCGTGACAATATCCAGAACAATATCAACGACGGCGCTCCGAGCAATAAATTCCTCTGGCCTAAGTACCTGACGAAAGTTACAGAGGACGGCACATTCGGCTACCTTATGGAGCTCAAGCCGGCAAGCTTTGATTCTTTCGTCGATATACTCAACACCTACAAGCTCGTTGTTGACCCGCTTACAGGAAGAGCTGTAAAGAAGAACGTAAGGTTCACAAGCCTCTACGCTATGGTAACAGCAGTTATCAATATAGCTAACGCTTTCAGACAGCTCCACCGTGCAGGTAAGAGCTATCAGGACCTTAACGACGGTGGTTTCTTTATCAATGTAGACACAGGCGCTGTTCTGGTCTGCGACTGCGATAACATCGCTCCTGACGGAAGCAACTTCGGTATCGGCGGTAAGCCGGGCTACATGGCTCCGGAAGTCGTAAGAGGAACAACCAA
>CAMYUO010000157.1 GCA_947302065.1 uncultured Clostridia bacterium
TGATGCGTGCAGGCATATCGTTGAGCATGAAGAACGACTGGAAGATACGTGGGATACGAACGTTCTCGTTGTAAACGACCATGTCCATTCCCCAGAGACGTTCTGTAAGTCTCGGGTTTCCGATGATATCCATACACGCAGGCAGGAACAGCACCGCACCCATCGCAACACCGAGCACCGCTTCAAATATCAGCCAGAAGAACTTTTTGAATGTTATCCTGAACTCCTTGTCGGTGCACCGCAGGAAGAAATAGATGACCAGGAACACACATTCGCCGATGAAGAAGAAGTAGCTTACAAGTGCATTTATCGCAACAGCCAGCGCAAATGCGCCCTTTTTGTTGTCCTGCACCAGCTTTTCAAATCCGATGAGTATTATCGGGAAAAAGGCTGTGGCATCGTGGAAGTGGTTGAAAAAGACGTTGTATATCTGGAATCCCGAGCAGCCGTAGAGCAGTCCGCCGATAAAGCAGGCAGACGGATCGTCAACGAACCTGCGGATATATGCATATGCAAACACCGATGCGACCGCTGTTTTCAGGGCAAGCAGCCACGGGATCATATACGGCACGAACGACGACGGGAAAAGCGTCGTCAGCCAGAAAAACGGCGAGCCGAGCAGATAGAACGAGTATGAGCCGATAAAGCTCGAGCCGAGGTCTGTTCCCCAGTCCCAGCCGAAGTTGCCTGCCTGCACGGTGTCGTGCGAGTGCTGATAGAACATTATCTGCTGCGAATTGAAATCGCCGTAATATGTGAAGATACCGCCATTTGCTATCATTCTCGGCAGACAGGAGAGCATCATTATCACAAACGATACGATAAATACCATCCAGTATTTTTCCCTTGACTTTCTGAAAGGATTTTTCAGAAAGCCTTTCTTTTCTATGGCTGCGGTCATTAGCCTTACCCCTTTTTCTTTGAGTTTAAAATACATACGCAGATATTATAACACAAAAATCCGAATTTTTCAACAGTATTTGAACTTTTGCCGAACAAAATGCACTTTACTTTACAAATCACATTTATTATGGTATAATAATCGGGTGTGGATACCCACAAATAATGGGCATTATGGCTTGCTGCCGGGTGCTTGGGGTATCCGTTTGAACAAGAGTAATCTTCATATTTCTTTTCTGAACTCTCACTATTTTTTCGTTGCGGAGAGTCAAAGACTCTCTGCGACGAAAAAGCAATAAAAGTTTTAGGAAGGGAGTTTGAGGGATAACCCTTTTTCAAAAGGGTTTCCCTCAATTATCTGGCAGGAGGTTATTATGTCAACGATATGTGCGATATCAACGCCGCTTGCAGCGGGCGGAATATCTGTTATACGCATCAGCGGTGAGGACGCTTTCGGCGTTGCCGCAAAGGTCTTTGAGCCGCAGACCTGCAAAGACGTCGGGTCTATGGCAGGCTACACCTGCGCTTACGGCAGGATAACCGATGCACAGGGAAAGACCGTTGATGACGGCGTGCTGACCGTTTTCCGTGCGCCGAGGTCTTACACAGGCGAGGACGTCTGCGAGATTTCCTGCCACGGCGGCATCTATGTCACCAAGAAAGTGCTGAGGCTTTGTCTTGCGGCAGGCGCAAGTCTTGCGGACAGAGGCGAGTTCACAAAGAGGGCGTTCCTGAGCGGCAAGCTGTCGCTGACACAGGCAGAGGCAGTTATGGACACCATTTCAGCACAGGGCGAATTTGCGCTGAATTCGGCGAACTCGGCAAGGCAGGGACGGCTTTTCAAGCAGATAAAGTCACTTTCGGACAGGCTCGTTGAGATACTCGGTGAGCTTGCGGCGTGGGTGGATTACCCCGAGGAAGACTTGCCCGAGGTGGAGAGCACGGCGCTGTGCAAAAGCCTTAAAGACGCCATTTCGGCGCTTGGAAAGATAATCGACAATTACGACAGGGGACTTGTTTTCAAAAGCGGCATCGACACCTGCATCGCAGGCAAGCCGAATGTCGGCAAGTCGGCTCTGATGAATATGCTGCTCGGTTTTGACCGCTCGATAGTCACCGACATCGCAGGAACAACGAGAGATGTCATTCAGGAGAGCGTTCAGTTGGGAAGCGTCACACTAAAGCTGTCGGACACGGCAGGCATACACGACACGAGCGACACCGTCGAGCAGATGGGCGTGGAGCTTGCAAAGGACAGGCTGGAAAGCGCAATGCTTATCCTTGCGGTGTTTGACTCGTCGCAGGCGCTTGACGAGCAGGACAGGAACCTGCTTGAACACATAGGCAAGCTTGGCAAAAAGACGCTGATAATACTCAACAAGACCGACCTTGAAACTGCGGCGGACAAGGCAGAGCTGCAGGCGTTCGGGCAGGTCATCGAGATTTCCGCCAAAAACGGCGAGGGACTTGACGAGATACAGTCTGCGGTGGAGCAGCTTTTCAAAGCAGGGGAGTTCGATGCGGACAGCGATATATTCGCAAACGAACGGCAGAAACAGTGCGCCGAGACCGCACACACCCACCTGCAAAGCGCACTCGAAAGCCTTGAAACAGGGCAGACGCTTGACGCAGTCACGGTGATGATAGATTATGCGGCGCAGTCGCTTATGGAACTGACAGGCGAAAAAGCGACGGAAGCTGTTGTGAACAACGTATTTTCAAAATTCTGCGTGGGTAAATAATTGGGGGAAACCCTTTTGGAGAAGGGTTATCCCCCAAGCCCCCTTCCTAAACCTCTTTAGTATTTTCTGTATCAGGAGTTTGACCCCTGATACAGAAAATAGTAGAAAGTTCAGAAAAGAGAGTTTGAGAAAAAACACTCCCAATAGAATATCCCCAGCTATTTGCCACGCAAAATCTGCAAACACACTATCCACAACAACCTCGGAGGTTTCATCACGCATGGCAAAACAATATATTACCGCACTAACTATCCAGTCGATGACCGAAGGGGTTTGGGGGCGACCGGAAAGCCCCCAAGGACAACACC
The DNA here is from genome assembly GCA_947302065.1 of uncultured Clostridia bacterium. GTDB lineage: Bacteria > Bacillota > Clostridia > Oscillospirales > Ruminococcaceae > Hominimerdicola. The sequence goes on from CAMYUO010000157.1 coordinate 2,951, forward strand.
GTCAGCAAATAAACTTAAAAATGATGATATACTGATCAAACAAGGAGATATGCCGAAATGGACAAGGCTATTGAAAAAGAATATTTCGATGTCATAGTTGTGGGCGCAGGTCACGCTGGATGCGAGGCGGCGCTTGCTTCGGCACGCCTTGGCTTAAAGACCGCACTTTTCACGATAACCCTTGACTGCGTGGCGAATATGCCCTGCAATCCCTCGATAGGCGGCACCGCAAAGGGTCACCTTGTGCGTGAGATAGACGCTCTCGGCGGACAGATGGGCAAGGCTGCTGACGCAACGATGATACAAAGCCGCATGCTCAACCGTGGAAAAGGTCCTGCGGTGCACTCTCTGCGTGCGCAGATAGACCGTGTGGCTTACCACAACCTGATGAAAAACACCGTCGAAAAGCAGGACAACCTGTTTTTAAAGCAGGCGGAGATAACGGATATCCTGTTTGAAAACGGCGCAGTTTCGGGCGTCAGGACGCATCTTGGGACAGAGTATGCCTGCAAGGCGGCGGTCATCGCAAGCGGCACATACCTCGGCGGAGTTATCCACGTCGGCGCAGTTTCTTTCCCAAGCGGACCCGATTCGGTCAAGCCTGCGGAAAAGCTGACGCAGAGCCTTGTTGATGCAGGCGTTGTGATACGCCGTTTCAAGACGGGCACACCTGCGAGAGTTCACAAGCGTTCGATAGATTTTGACAAGCTCGAGGAGCAGTCGGGCGATGACGACATCACGCCGTTCTCGTTCTCGACAAAGGGCGGGCTGAAAAACGTGGTAAAGTGCTACGTTGCATACACAAACGAGGAAACGCATCAGATAATCAGGGACAATATCCATCTTTCACCGATATATTCGGGACGCATACACGCTATCGGTCCGAGGTACTGCCCGTCGATAGAGGACAAGATAATGCGCTTTTCCGACAAGCCGAGACACCAGCTTTTCATCGAACCTATGGGACTTGGCACGGAGGAATATTATTTGCAGGGCATGAGCTCATCTCTGCCCGAATTCGTGCAGCTTGAATTTCTGCACTCGATAAAGGGCTTGGAGCACGTTGAGATAATGCGCAACGCCTACGCTATCGAATACGACTGCTGCGACCCGACACAGCTGCTGCCGACGCTGGAATTCAAAAAGATAAGCGGTCTTTACGGCGCAGGGCAGTTCAACGGAACATCGGGTTATGAGGAAGCCGCTGCGCAGGGACTTGTTGCAGGCGTCAACGCTGCGCTGAAAATAAAAGGCGAAAAACCGCTGGTGCTCGACAGGGCATCGTCCTACATCGGCACGCTGATAGACGACCTTGTTACAAAAGGCTGCTCCGACCCGTACAGGATGCTGACCTCACGCAGCGAGTACAGACTGCTTTTGAGACAGGACAACGCAGACATAAGGCTGCTGCCCGAGGGTCACCGCATAGGGCTTGTCAGTGACGAGGCTTACGAGCACCTGCTGAAAAAGAACGAGCTTATCGCCGCCGAGATAGACAGGGTCAGCCACGTCAACCTCGCACCGAGCGAAAAACTCAACGAACTGCTTGAAAGCTGCGGCACAGACCCACTGAACAACGGCATCAAACTTTCACAGCTGATAAAGCGCCCATGTCTGTCATACGACATACTTGCGCCGTTTGACAAGAACAGACCGCAGCTCGACAGGGAAGTCACCGAGCAGGTGGAACTGCAGATAAAGTATGACGGGTACATAAAAATACAGCTCGAACAGGTCGAGGCGATGCGCAAGCTCGAAAGCAAGGCGCTGCCCGCAGACCTCGACTATAACACCGTTCCGAGCCTGAGACTCGAGGCGATAGAAAAGCTCAACCTGATAAAGCCGCTGTCCGTCGGACAGGCGAGCCGAATAAGCGGCGTAAACCCCGCAGATGTGGGCGTGCTGCTCGTATGGCTGGATCAGCAAAGCCGAAAGTAATCACATAGTTTCAAAACCACACCAATAATAACAGGTTTTTTCGCCAAGCCTTTTTCTCGTAAAAAAAGGCTTGCGGGTCAAGGGCAGCGCCCTTGCCGACGTCCGCAGACGGCGGAATACCTGACCGTCAGGCGCACGGCAAAGGGTGAATGCCAAAATAGTCCTGTGGACTGTTTTGGCAGAGGGAAAGCCCTGTAAGAGAGGGCTTTCCCTTACCCTGTGGTAACGTCGGCGCCCTCGATCCGCCTGCAAAAAGGCGGATCGAATATCAGATGTGTTTCCTTGGGGGCTTTCCGATCATGCCCCACACCGTTCACAAGCGAACAGACTCAGTGCGCTAAAACAAAACTCCCTTAAAGAAAGGAAGCTTTAAATGATAATTGAAACAGGCAGGTTTATAAAAATGTTCGCCGATGCAGGCATCGTGCTGACCGAGGAACAGGTCTACCGCCTCGGTATGTACAGCGAAATGCTCGTGCAGTGGAACGAAAAAATAAACCTCACCGCAATAACCGATGCCGAGGGCATCAGCATCAAACACTT
>CAMYUO010000158.1 GCA_947302065.1 uncultured Clostridia bacterium
CATGGACTGTTCTTTTCCTTGATGTAGTTTGTCATCTGCTCGTTTGTCCAGCCTGCAACGTTAGTGCCGTCAAAATCCTCGATGAGATTGTCGGCTCTGTGTCTTGTCTTGCACTCCTTGCAGTCCATAAGAGGATCGGAGAAGCCGCCGAGGTGACCAGATGCCACCCATGTCTGCGGGTTCATAAGGATAGCGGAATCAAGACCTACGTTGTACTTGTTCTCCTGAATGAATTTCTTTCTCCATGCTGCCTTGATGTTTGTTTTCAGCTCAACGCCGAGCGGACCGTAGTCCCATGTGTTTGCAAGACCGCCGTAGATCTCGCTGCCCGGATAAACGAAGCCTCTGCCTTTGCAAAGTGCAACTATTTTGTCCATTGTCTTTTCGGAATTGTTCATTTTTCATTCTCCTTACAAAATTTAATTATAATCTTTTTCAGAAGTCCGTCAAACCCTAAAGGGTTTGAACAAGGTCTCGCTCGGTCTTTTCATAAGGGCAGCCCTCTCTTGCAGGGCATGCCCTCTTTAAAAACAGTCCACCGGACTGTTTTTAAATTCACCTATGCGGAGCGCCTGCGGCACGGGAGCGTTTCGCTGTCTGCGGACAGCGACTCGGGCGCTGCCCGAGACCCGCAAGCCTTTTTTACGAGAAAAGGCTTGACCGAAAAACCTGTTATTATTAAGTTTTACAACAAAGTTATTCTCTTATCTGTCCGTCGCCGGTAATGAGATACTTGGTCGTTGTCATCTCGGTCAGTCCCATAGGTCCTCTTGCGTGCAGCTTCTGGGTCGAGATGCCTATCTCTGCGCCAAGACCGAACATATCGCCGTCGGTGAATCTTGTCGAGCAGTTCACATAGACAGCTGCTGCGTCAACACGCTTCTGGAACTCTGTTGCTGCAAAAAGGCTCTCTGTAACGATACACTCGGAATGTCCCGTCGAGTATTTCTCGATGTGCTCGAGCGCCTGTGCAAAGTCGTCAACGACTCTTACTGCAAGGATATAATCGAGGAACTCTGTTGCGTAATCGTCCTCGTCGGCAGGTGTAACGTTATCTCTGCCGAGGATATATGCGGTGATGTCGTCGCCTCTTATCTCAACGTTGTGCTCGTCAAGACGCTCTTTGAGCATCGGCAGGAACTTCTCCGCAACACTCTTATGCACAAGGCAGGTCTCGACTGCGTTGCACACGCTCGGACGTGATGTCTTGCCGTTATTGACGATATCGACAGCCATTTTCAGATCAGCCGACTGGTCAACATAAACGTGGCAGTTGCCCGTTCCCGTCTCGATAACAGGGATAGTTGAGTTCTGAACAACAGCCTGTATCAGCCTTGCGCCGCCTCTTGGGATAAGCAGGTCGATATAGCCGTTTGCTTTCATCATTTCGACTGCAAGCTCTCTGTCGGTGTTGCTCACAAGCTGGATAATGTCAGGGTCAAGCCCTGCGCAGCTGACTGCTTTGCGCATCAGCTCAACAAGTATCATATTTGAATTCAGCGCTTCCTTGCCGCCTCTGAGAATGCAGCAGTTTCCGCTTTTGAGGCAAAGGATAGCCGCGTCAACGGTAACGTTCGGGCGAGCCTCATAGATGATGCCGATAACGCCCATAGGAACACGTACCTTTCTGATGCTCATACCGTTAGGTCTTACCGAGCCCGAAACGACCTCGCCGATAGGGTCTGCCAGCGCAGCGAGCTTTTCACAGCCCTGTGCCATGCCCTCTATCCTGTCCTCTGTGAGCTTGAGTCTGTCGATGAGCGACTCGCTCATTTTTCTTGCTCTTGCGTTTTCGATGTCGAGCTTGTTAGCTTCGATTATCTCTTCTTTGCAGCGGCGCAGAACAAATGCTATCTCAAGCAGAGCATCGTTCTTTTCCAGCGTCGATGCAGTTGCTATCCTGCTCTTGCAAGCCTGCGCTTTCATTCCCATGTCCTGAATGTAGCCCATTTTTATTCCTCCTTGATAGGTTTTTACGCTTCTGTGGTCTGTGCCTGGAACACTGTTCCGACGGTCTTGTCCTCAAAAACTTTGTAGAGGTTGTCGGGGTGTCTTCCGTTGATTATAACGAGGTCGATGCCTGCGGCATTTGCTATCTCCGCAGCCCTTATCTTTGTCGCCATTCCGCCCGAGCCGAACTTTGAACCTGCACCGCCCGCAACAGCGATGATGTCATCGGTTATCTCCTCAACGACGGGGATAAGCTGTGCGTCGTCATTCTTTTTCGGGTCTTTGTCGAACAGTCCGTCGATGTCGGACATTATTATCAGCAGGTCGGCGTTCGAGATGACCGCAACGTTTGCCGCCAGCGAGTCATTCTCGCCCATTTCAAGCTCCAGCTCGTCGATAGCCACCGTGTCGTTTTCGTTGACAACGGGGATAACGTTGCTCTGGATAAGCCTTGTTATCGCATTCTGCACGTTGGTCTTGCGCTCTTCGAGCAGAACGAATTTTGTCAGCAGCAGCTGTGCAACGGTCAGTCCGTACTCACCGAACAGCTTGTCATACATATACATCAGCTCGCACTGTCCGACAGCGGCGCACGCCTGCTTTGTCGGTGTGTCCTTCGGCTTTTCGGAAAGACCGAGCTTGCCTGCGCCGAGACCTACCGCACCGCTTGAAACAAGGATTATCTCCCTGCCCTCGTTCTGCAGGTCGGCAAGTATCTTAACGAGCTTTTCAACACGTCTGATGTTGAGTCTGCCTGTTTTGTGGTGGGTAAGCGTCGATGTGCCTATCTTGACCACGACTCTTTTTTTCTTTTTCAGATCCAGCATTTTTTTCACCAACTAATTGTTTTTTGATTTGTCCTTTAATATCAACACCAAGTAATAAAGGTTGTGTCCGAAGAGGTTCGGTCGGGCGCAAATTTGCGGAAAGCCATCGAAACGTAAACTTTACTCTGTGGGTCAAGCCGCCTTTCCGCAGGCGGCTTGAGGCGACCGACGTTACCACAGGGTAAGGGAAAGCCCTCTCTTACAGGGCTTTCCCTCTTTCAAAACAGTCCGCCGGACTGTTTTGAAATTCACCCTTTTCCGTGCGCCTGACGGTCGGGAGTTTCGCTGTCTGCGGACAGCGACTCGGGCGCTGCCCGAGACCCGCAAGCCTTTTTTTACGAGAAAAAGGCTTGGCGAAAAAACCTGTTATTATCGGTTGACCACATTCTGTGGTTTGCCGTCGATATAGCATTTTATGTTCTGTGCAACGATGTCAAGAAGCCTTTCCCTTGTCTGCTTGGGTGCCCAGGCGATATGCGGCGTTATGGTGCAGTTTTTGCAGCCCCGCAGTGCGCAGTTTTCCTGCATCGGCTCGAGCGTGAGCACGTCGATGCCTGCACCTGCGATACGTCCGCTGTTGAGAGCATCTGCAAGGTCGCCCTCGTTTACAACTCCGCCTCGTGAGGTATTGACAAGGTAGGCTGTTTTTTTCATCTTTGCTATCGTATCTTTGTTGATAAGCTCTCTGGTCTGCTCGTTGAGCGGACAGTGCAGGGTTATGACGTCACTGCTTTCAAGCAGCTCATCGAGCGAGCAAGCTTTTGCATTTTCGTCCACCCTTGCGGGAGTTCTCGTATACGCAAGCACGTTCATTCCGAACGCTTTTGCTATCTGTGCGACTTTCTTTCCGATGTCGCCATAGCCGATAATTCCCAGTGTCATGCCGTCAAGCTCATATGTCGGTATCCCGAAATATGAGAACAGCTTATAGTTGACCCATGCGCCGCCGTCGACCTCATCGGCATACTGACGTATCTTGTTGAAATAGTTGAGTATCAGCGCAAAGGTGTGCTGTGCAACGGAATTTGTCGAGTAGGCTGGCACGTTGCAGACAACTGCGCCGTGACGGCTCGCAGCCTCGGTGTCAACGTTATTATAGCCTGTTGCAAAAAGCCCGACGTATTTGAGATTCGGGCATTTTGAAAAGACGTCCTCAGTGATAAGGCATTTGTTGCATATCACGGCATCGGCATCGCCTATCTTATCTGCGACCTCGCTGTTTGGCGTAAAGCCGTGAACAGTACATTCGCCGAGTCCGGTGATGCAGTCGAGCGAGACGTCATTGCGAGAGACCGTTTCCGAGTCAAGTATCACTATCTTCATCAGTTTGTTCCTCTGTGGTTACCTCTGCCGCAGCGGCGAGCGCTGCCTTTGCTTTCCTCTTTTTGCTCTCGACAACAGCGACCGCTATCGCTGTACCGAGCAGCAGCGTTTCCATTATCGCAAGCACGACGACCATTGTCGAGTTCGGGAAAGCGTGCATCAGCAAAGTTGCATCGACCGCAAGCATCATGAACAGATAATGCGGTGCTTTTTTTCTGTATATCTCAAGTACATAAACTATCGTAGCTATGATGCAGAATATGACGTGTGCTTTCAGCGGCAGCGGTACGAACACATTCTGTAACTCGTCCTGTGCAAAAATCATATGTCTCTTCCTTTCTTGCGTTGGAAAATATCTATCAAATCATTATACCATAATAATACGCATTTTTCAATACCTGCGGGCAAATTTTAAACTATCTTTACATAAGTGTTGAAAAGCTTGAAAAAGTGTGCTATACTGTCGTTGAAAAGGCAATTCACTGCAAAGGAGCATGTTTTATGGTAAAGATATTCGCAGACAGCACCTGTGACCTGACGGATGAGCTGTTAAAGCGCTATGACATCACGCTGCTGCCGCTTTACATCATTCTCGGTGAGGATCAGTACAAGGACAGGGTGAACATCACGCCGCACGACATTTTCAAGTGGTCTGATGAGCACAAGACCACGCCGAAGACCTCGGCTGCGTCGCTTGAGGACATCACCGAAAAGCTAAAGCCCGTGCTCGATGCGGGAGATGAGATAATCGCATTTTCTATCTCGCTGGAAATGTCGAACATGGGCAACGTTATCCGCCTTGCTGCGCAGGCTCTCGACGCAGAGGACAGGGTGCATTACATCGACTCACGCAACCTGTCAACAGGCATCGGTCACCTCGCTGTTGAGGCTGCCGTTATGGCGCAGAGCGGAATGAGCGCTGATGACATTGTTAATGAAATAAACAAGCTTATCCCGAGGGTAAGGTCGAGCTTTGTCGTGGACACGCTGACATATCTGCACAGAGGCGGAAGATGCGGCGGTCTTGCAGCTCTTGCGGGCAGCGTGCTGCGCCTGCACCCGAAGATACACGTCAAGGACGGCGTTATGGGCGCAGGCAAAAAATACAGAGGAAAATACAGCGATATTATCCTCAACTACGCCAAGGAAATGGAGCCGGAGCTTTTGAAAGCAAAGCCCGACAGGGTCTTTGTCACCCACCCGCCCTGCGACCAGGCTGTCGTTGACTCGGTGTGTGATTATCTCAGAGGTCTTGATCATTTCAACGAGGTGCTCGACACCGAGGCAGGCGGCGTTATCTCATCACACTGCGGTCCGGGAAC
>CAMYUO010000159.1 GCA_947302065.1 uncultured Clostridia bacterium
ACCCGCTCGTGCGGAAACCCACAAAGGTCGCCGCATTTATCGCTATCGGTCCGGGCGTTGATTCTGCTATCGCAACGATGTCAAGTATGTCCTGCTCTTTCATCCACTTTTTATTATCACAGACCTCACGCTGTATCAGCGGTATCATGGCATAACCTCCGCCGAATGTGAAAGCGCCGATCTTCATAAATGTTACAAACAACTCAAGATTTTTATGCACTGTATCACCCCACAGTCCAATTATACATTATCCCGGGCAGGCTTGTCAATCAGAAAAAGAGGCTTCCGTGTTACCGAACAACCTCCTTTTTGATCCGTATTCTTTAATACCGCTTTCGCTGCTTGTATTTACTGTGATTTGTCCTCAAGATAATTTTTCATGCTTGCAATTGCGATAGCTACTGTCGATGAATTGTGCAAAAGCGCTGACAGGGCAGGCGTTATTATCCCACTTGCACCCAGAAGCATAAGTCCTGCATTGAATCCGATGATCCTTCGGTAGTTACTACCGATGCGTTTCATCATTCCCTCGCTGATCTTACGCAGCGTCACCAGACAGTAAAGATCCTGTGCGGAAATGGTTATATCAGCTATCTCCTTTGCGATAGCCGCACCTGTGCTTATGGCTATGCCTGCGTCAGCCTCTGAAAGTGCGGGCGAGTCGTTCACTCCGTCGCCTATCATTATGACCTTGCAGCCCTTTTGCCGTTCACCTTTTATAAAGCTTGCCTTGTCCTCGGGAAGCACCTCGTAGTAAAAATCGTCTATGCCCACTGCTGCTGCGACCGAGCGTGCGGTACGTTCGCTGTCGCCTGTCATCATCACGACATTTTTAAATCCCAGCGTATGCAGATCTTCTATCACCTGTGCGGCCTCATCTCTCAGCGGATCCTCGATACAAATGACTGCCGCAAGGACTCCGCCGACTGCAAGATACAGGTGCGAATACTGCGAGGGAAGATCATCAAACCTTTGCTGCTCCTGCTCTGGAACAACGCAGCATTCGTCCTCGAATATGAAATGATAGCTTCCGATGACCGCTTTTTTACCGTCCACCGTACTTGAGATACCGTGTGCTACCACATACTCCACGGTGGAGTGTCTTTCCTCGTGGTCAAGACCTCTCAGCCTTGCCTCCTCAACAACAGCGTTTGCAATAGAGTGGGGGTAATGCTCCTCCAGGCAGGCTGCAAGCCGCAGCATTTCGCTTTCGTCGTTTCCGCCAAAGGTGACTACCCATGCGACTCTTGGCGAGGAATGTGTCAGAGTGCCTGTTTTGTCAAAAACTATGGTATCCGCCTGCGCCACAGCTTCAAGGAACTTTCCGCCCTTGACCGTAATGCCCTTTGCGGTACACTCACGCATTGCGCTTATTACCGATATGGGCATTGCCAGTTTCAGCGCACACGAAAAATCTACCATCAGTATTGACATTGCCTTCATTGCATTTCGTGTGAGAAGATATGTCAGCACCGTTGCCCCAAGACAGTAAGGCACAAGCCTGTCCGCAAGGGTTGAGGCTTTGCTCTCGGCGGCAGATTTCAGCTTTTCGGATTCCTCTATCATCTTAACGATCCTGTCGTACTTTCCGCTGCCCGAGATCTTATCGACCTTTATAACAAGGCTGCCGTCCTCAACGACCGTACCTGCGTAGACATAACTGCCTTTTGTTTTGTGGACCGGCAGGCTTTCGCCCGTCAGCGATGACTGATTTATCGCTGCCTCACCCGACACAACGATACTGTCAAGTGGTATCATACTGCCCGTGCGTACTACCAGCTCATTGCCTTTTTTTACCTCGCTCACAGGCATAAGAACGTCACCGTTTTCGCTGTGCAGCCACACCTTGTCAACTCCCAGTGACATCACGCTTGCAAGTTCGTCCACCGACTTTCTGTGTGTCCACTCCTCAAGCATCTCGCCGACACTAAGCATGAACATCACCGATGCGGCTGTTTTCTGTTCACGCCGCAAAAGCGATACGGTTATTGCAGTTGCATCAAGCACGCTGACTTCGAGCCTTCCCTTTGAAAGTGAACGAAGCGCCTGCTTAATGTATTTAAGTGCGTGAAAGATACTAAGCGCAAACCTTATCGGTGCCGGCAGCAGCAAACTCCTTGCATAACGCAGGGCTATGGCATTTATCAGTTTGTTCTCAAACTCCCTGTCAAGCTCCCTGCCTGTATGCTCGGGAACAAGCGCTATGGCATTTTCATCCTCATAGGAAAACCTTGCAAGTGCACCTGTCACAGCCTGCCTTTTTCCGCTGTAACAGATCACCGCATCACCGGTCCTGTCGTAGACCTTTACCGACTTTACAAACGGCTTTGCACGCAGATAGTATTCAAGGATATCCGCCTGCCGCATGGTCATATAAGGGCGCATAATATGGACCCTTATACGTCCCTTGCTCTCATGTAAAACGCTGCACCTCATTACTTTTCAGCTTCGCTTTCGTCCTCAATGACCTCGCACTTTGCCTCTTGTGCGGCACGCTTTTGCTCATTGAGCTGCTTTGCATCAGCAACTATGTCGCCGCAGCCCTCACGGACCTTTGTAACATCGGTCATAACGCTATCCTTTGCACGGATAGCTGCTGCTGCGGTGTGAACATAGACCTTCCTTGCCTCCTTGCTCCCAAGGAGCTTGAAGCCCAGAGATCCAAAGACCACGCCTCCCACAAATACTGCGGCATTTTTCACAAAACTCATAGTGACCATCCTTTCCGGGAATAAATTTATTGTTCGGGCAAAATACGTTTTTGCGCCGTTTGAATGCAATTAGTTAGCCATGGCTAACTCTTGCCCTTAAAAATCGCAGCACACTGCTGCTAAAAATATTCTATCACTTATTACGCATAATGTCAATAGGTAGGGATTGCAAAAATAGAGGACAGCCACTAGGCTATCCTCTTTATTTACTGCTTTATATTGTCGGACCCGATCTTCTATTCGGTCGAAGCTGTTCTTTTGTTTTTTACTGCATTTACTGCCCGCCCCGTCAGATATGAGCAAAGCTGATAAGCTTTCAGTATCAGATAAGACACCACCGCCGAACAAGCAAAAACCGCCGGAACGATCAGGAAATAATACCAGAGTCTTTCGTCAACAGATGGGACTCTTGCATTCAGCGCAGGATAAAACAGTTTATCAAATATCCACGAGGTGAGATATATGCCAAGACAAAGATCCGAAAGCTTTGCAAAGCACCATTTTACCGCATAGGGACATTTGTCGTATTTCAGATTCAAAAAGAAGAGGAATATCGAAACGGTTATCGCCAGAACGAACAGAGAGTTCCACTCTATCCACATGCCGCTTACAAACTTTTTGCCGCTGCTTTTTAAAAGATTGAAAGCAAATGACGCTCCCGTGCTAATGATAACAAGCAATGCACAAACCGACACCTTGATCTTCGGCTTGTATTCCCTCAGATAGCAGCCTATGAAATAATACGTAAGTGGATAGATCTTTGTCCACCATTCGGGAATGATCTTGTCGCGGGAATCGGTAAAACTGGGATCAACAGAAAAGTCATTCTGTATGTGGAACACGTTTATCAAAGACGGCAGCGCCGTCAGAGCTATGCAGGTCAGGACAAGAAGCTTCTTGGACTTCTGTGTTTTCAGTCCGTGGTAAAGAACATTCAAAAAAGGGATCAGCAGAAAAAGCCCTGCGTACATCTCGATATACCACGAATACGATCCCGAGAAGCAGAGTAGCTGTTTTACGGTAACAAGAAACTGGACAGGTGCGAATTCTATCTTCGGGATTCCGAGTGCCTGATACAGCGAAGAATACAGGAACCTGAACAAAAAAATACACGCCAGCACAGAGCCTACATATATGAAGTATATCTTCCCGAACTTTTTATAATATTTTTTCTCAGGACGTTTGTTGCACATAAGATATCCCGAAAGCATTAGGAACAGGGGCACGCAGTATCCGAAAAACGAACGGATAAGCACCATTGCAGCCATATGCGCTCCCGCGACCTCACGGGTATAGAATCCGTTGTTCAAAAGAAAATGTACAGATACTACTCCGAAGCAGGCAACACACCGTAGTATATCCATTGCCGGATCTCTTTTCATTATCTTTTCGTTGCGCATAAAAACCTCCAAAAATGCTGCAAGATCATCGAGGCTTGCAGATGATCAGAACAAATTCATCCTTGGATATTATAGCATATTACTCGAATTTTTGTCAATCTTTTTGCCTTTCATTCTCATTTTCCCGACCGGTCAGCATTCATATTTCATTTTATATGCAAGGCCTTTGATTTTCTGTTTGAGTTCGTCATCGGTGATGCCTTTGCCCAGACGATATGAATAGGTATACTCCTGTGCTATGTCGTCCGAGTATGCCATTACTCTAAGAAGCGGCTCGATAAGTCCTACGGTGTAATTTAGTTAGTTTGCACTAACCTGTGCCTGATGTGATATTTTTCATTGTAAGAACAGACAATACCCTGCAACCGCCCGGGAGAATAAACTCCCGGGCGGTTTTTGTCATCTTTAAACTGAGCTGCAAACGTGGGGTCACAGCTTGTGTCGGTATTATATTACTCCTGCGGGAAAGAATTAAACCATGCTCTTTCACCAAAGGGTTTCTTTTTAGGCTGCGCCGCCTCACATTCAGCTATCCCAACGGGCAGATAACAAACCAGTTCATAGTTGTCGGGCACATTTAAGACCTGCGCTATCTTATCGCATATCTTGTCATCATCAGTAATGTGTCCTTCATACCAGCAGCTTTGGTACCCCAGCTCAACGATAGCAAGCAGCATATTCTGGATCGCTGCTGAATAGTCCTGTACGGCAAAGCATTTATCACGGTACGCATTTATCCTCTGCGTGAGGACGCAGATAGCTGCCGGTGCAGTATCCCCGATCGGAGGGTCGATCACACGGCGAAGTTTTGCCAGAATATGCGGATCATCGACTGCGATCAGTGATGTTGTCTGCTTATTACAGCCTGACGGGGCATCAAGGCCCGCCTGCATGATCTTTATCAGATCGTCCTTCGGCACAGGAATATTTTTATATTTCCCACGATAGCTATGTCTGCAATGGATCGCCTCTATAACATTCATGACATTTTCCCCTTTCAAGCGATCATAGTCCCCCTTTCGCAAGCTCCGCAATAAACTGTGCGGCATGGGAAACTACTCTTGCGTTTTGGGTATACTGTATCACAGATATCGCTGATTGTCAATATAAAAAACAAAGTCATAAAAATGGATTCAGGCTTGAAAACAGTGCAAATCGGCAAGCGGGATCACAATGCACCCCGCAAACAGCGCAGGGATAGCCTTTGCCGCAGCACAAGCGTCAATAAGCGTCAAGCCCGATTTT
>CAMYUO010000160.1 GCA_947302065.1 uncultured Clostridia bacterium
CGCTTGCAACGATCTGAGTTTCGCCGATCTGTTCGCCGTCATAACCGAAGAACTTCACTTCGTAGCTTTCGCTGTATGTCGGGTGAACCGAGGTTACTTTCGTGATGCTCGAGAAATCTGCGTCCCAACCGCTGAATGTGTAGTGTGTGCCGTCTGCGGTGTATGTCTTGGTGTAGTTCGTCGGCGCAGTTGCCGCAGTTTTTTCCTTAACGTAAGTTGCGGAAAGTTCTTTGTCGTTGTAGTCGTAGAACGTCACCTGATAGTATGTGTCAAAGACCGCATTTACGCTGGTCGGAGCAGTTATCTTGTTGAACGCCTTGTCCCACTTTGAGAACCTGCTCTGCTTGCCATCGGCAACGTCGATAGTCTTGTCAAACTCGGTCGGCTCGGTGGCTGATTTGCCGCTTGCAACGATCTGAGTTTCGCCGATCTGTTCGCCGTCATAACCGAAGAACTTGACCTCATAGCTCCTGTAATACGTCGGTTTTACGATCAGATCTGCTGAGATGTTGGTGTAGCTGTTATCCCATGCTCTGAACGAATAGTGCACGCCGCTGCTCACATAAGACGCTGTGACGTTTGAAGGTGCGGTTGCAGGCATGTCCTCTTCGATAGTCTGCGTGGAAAGGAGAGTGCCGTCATAGTCATAGAATTTGACTGAATACTTTGCCTTTGCCTTATAAACAGGCTTGATGATCAGATCGCCTGTTACGCTGTCAAACTGTTTATCCCAGCCTGCAAACTCCATAGTGCTGCCTGTTGCACTGTCAACGTAGCTCTTGGTGTAACTTGTCGGCTCGATCGCTGCCGTGCCGTCTGTGACTGTCTGAGTTGACAGCAGAGTCCCGTCAAAGTCATAGAATTTAACGCTGTACTCGTTTTTCGGCTCGGGATCGGGCTCCGGCTCGGGATCTGGAGCAGGATCTTTCTTGCTCGATGTGGTCGTTGTGGTCGTCGAATTTGCGGACGATGTCGTCACAGGGACGGTGGTCACGACAGGATCTGCCTGAGTAGTCGTGCTCGTCTGATCGGGGTCGCCCTGAGGATCAGTCGTTTCCTCGTTGTTTGAAGTGGTCTGCTCAGGCTTGGTGGTCTGTTCGGACGGTGATGTTTCACCGCTTGTATCAGTTCCGTCCCTGCGGTTCATTGCCTCGATGATCTTTCGCAGAACCTCGGGATCGAGCTTTATCTCGTCTTCCTTATCGGTCGTAAAGACCTCTTTGAGAATGTCATAAGGTATCGAATAGTAGTCGATGTCCATTGTCGGATCATCGCCGTCTTTCACCCTTTTGAGCTTGCCATTTGCGCCGTCGTACACAAAGAAGCTCGTTCCGTCGATGGCGGCGTCTTTGCCTGTCTTTTCGTTTTTGACAGTTTTGATAACGATACATTTTCCCTCACCGACAATTGCGGTCTGACCGGTTTCGTTGCCGTTTTCATCGACAAGCGTCACCTTGACCTTGCCGTGAAAGACATACAGCCTTGTGATGTAATCGCCGTTTTCATCTTTTTCTATCGAAACACGGAAACTCGTTCCGTGGACAGCCATAGTGGCTTTAGGTGCACTGACCTCATAGCTCGAGTCTGACGAAAGCGGCTCGGTTATCTCGTTGAGCACAGACCCGCTTTTGAGCACTATTTTGGTCTTATTGTCCTTTGAATTGCCCGATGCCTCAAGTTCTATCTTCGTTTCAGGCTCGAGCAGCAGATATTTGGTGTCATCAAGGTTCACGTGCATCGTGCTTTCCTTGAATGTGCAGACGGTATCGCCGCTTTCAAGGTTCATACCGATATATGGGTCGATGTCGCCGACTTTTGATCTTGTCACGACAGACGTTCCCGTTTTATCGAACACTTTGATGACACGGTAGGCTTCGTCATGGTGCATCAGCAGGATGCCCGTGACAGCTGCGGCTGCCGCAACGACACCGGCGGCTATGCCGATAAACAGCTTGCTGTGCAGCAAAGCTCCAAGTTTCATAATTCCCGACCTCCGTGCGCCTTTTTTCAAGGCTTGTGTCTGTTTTCCGCAGCTGCGGAGAACAGGTTTATCTATATGTATATCCAAAATCTTCTAAAACGCTGAAAATGCGCAATAATTCAACCTAATCATACCACTTTTATAAAGCGTTGTCAATAATATTTCTTTAAAAGATAGTGACAAATCGGTGTGAATATGCTATACTTATCTGTAAATGAAAAAAGCTCCTGCGGGGGAGCGTGATATGAGTTTACGGGGTGTTTGGAAAATGAAGACGAAAAAGCCTATCAAAAAGACGAGCCTGCTGGTGCAGACAGCCGAAACGCTGCTTGTTATGCTGGCGGCATTTGCGCTGTGTTATTTCAATGTTTTCAGCAAGTTTGAAAAGCTGCTGACAGACAGAGTATATCAGAGTCCGAGAGGCATAAACAACAAGATAAAGATAATCTCTATCGACAACCGCACGCTGCGTGAACTCGGCACTATTGGAACGTGGTCGAGAAAGGTCTATGCGGATGTGATAAACTCGCTTGGCGATTATCCCGATGTTATCGTAATGGACCTGATGATAACGGGCAGCATGGACGAAGCGGGTGACAAGGCGCTCAGTGAAGCCTGTGCGGCGCACAAAAACGTCATTGCAGGCTCATATATCAATTACAACAGCGTGCTGCGCAAGGGCAACGACGGAAATATGTTCGTTGACTATTACAACATCGAAACGGTCGACCAGCCGATAATGAAAGAAAACTGCGAAACAGGCTTTGTTAACGCTCAGCCTGACAGCGACGGAGTTCTGCGCTCATCGCTGCTGACGACAATGTATCAGGGCAGAAAGCTCGACAGCATTTCCTACAAGGCTTACAGGATGTACTGCGAAAAGAATGGCACAACGCCTTATGAGCCGACGCTTGAGAACGGGCGAATGAACATCACCTATGCGGGCAAGCCAGGAAACTACGAGAACATTTCACTTTCGAGCGTGCTTTCGGGCGAGGTGGACCCCCGTGTGTTCAGCGGCTGCATAGTTATGATCGGTGCGTATGCAACGGGTCTTTATGACCAGTATGCCGTGCCGAACAGCTCGGAGCTTATGTTCGGATGCGAGATACACGCAAATATCATACAATCGCTTATCGACAATCGCTCTCCCGTGTGTGCGAACAGGTGGCTGACATCGCTTGCGTGCGCTGCTGCGGCAGGACTTGCGTTCCTGCTGTTTCGGAAGATCAAGCCCGGCTGGACTATCGCACTGACGGTGGTCGTGATAACGGGATTTATCGTTATGGCGATACTGATAAACAATGCGGGATACATACTGCCGTTCGTTTATTTCCCGATAGTCATGGCGGCTATCTGCGTGCTTTGCATCGTTCACAGCTATATTTCCGCATCGGCAGAGCGAAAGAAGATATCGGACACGTTCAAAAAATATGTTGCACCTCAGGTCGTTGAGGAGATAACAAAGACGGGCGGATACAATATCACGCTCGGCGGTGAGAGCAGGGAAGTTGCGGTGCTGTTCGTTGACATAAGAGGCTTTACGCCGATGTCGGAGAATCTGCAGCCTGAACAGGTCGTCGATATCCTCAACAGCTATCTTGAGCTGACAACGAATTCTATTTTCAACAATGGCGGTACGCTCGACAAGTTCATCGGTGATGCGACCATGGCAGTGTTCAACGCACCGTTTGACCTTGACGACTATGTTTTCAGAGCAGTCAAGACAGCGCTTGACATCGTTGCCGGCGGCGATGCTATCGAGAGTAAGTTCCTCGAAAAATACGGACGCTCGGTCGGTTTCGGCGTGGGTGTCAACTGCGGAAGAGCCGTTGTGGGCAACATAGGCTGTTCGTTCAGAATGGACTATACAGCGATAGGTGACACGGTCAACACGGCGGCAAGGCTTGAAGCCAATGCAAAGCGGGGACAGGTGCTTATCAGCCAGGACGTTTACGAGCAGGTCAAGGACAGGGTCAATGTTGAGCCTATCGGAACTATACCGCTCAAGGGCAAATCGAAAGAGGTCTTTGTTTACTCCCTCACAGGTCTGAAAGAGGACGGAGAGAAAGAGGAAAAGACGGAAGAATAAAACAAGGCAGCGGCTGAAAGATCTCAGCTGCTGCCTTTTATTGTATGCTTTAGCATACAATCAACCCCCAGTTTTACCGGGGGAATTAAAAAGCTTTAGCATAGTTGTTTTCCGAAGGAAAACACTTTTTTATTCTAATCAAAATTTGTAATAGCAGGGACTACCCGTTTACGGGTTGCAGTGCGGTTAATGCGATAATAATAATTCAGTACCCACTTTAGTGGGTGAGCCTGTAATTGCCCCTTTTAGGGGCTGTGCAAACCACCGGTTTCACCGGTGGTTTTGATTTTTTCGATTTTCTTGTGTTTTTTCTCAAAATATCATATAAATAAGATAATGGGATTCTATAGCACAAAAACCAATACCAAAAAGCGAGCTTGCGCGCAGAGCTCAAAACGAAACGCACAAAGTTTGAAATGAATGACTAATCATCAAAGTCAGGAAAAATCGATAATAAAAGATGAGTTTACGGTCAATAATGATAACTGGAGGCGATGCTTATGAGTATTGAATATAAAGCTTATGGCAAGACAAAGCTTGCTGTAGTCTGGCTTACAAATCAGGATCAGAAAGAAGGTTTAAGCGACGAAGCAATAAACCTGCTTATTTCTCAGCAGTTTAAGGTGGTTATATGCAGATCCGGAAAAGAAGAACTTAGTAAAGGCACTGAACAGTTGATCAAGCAGAACTGCAAGGCTTAATAACTAAGAATCAAAAACTCAAAATAGTGTCTCGAACTATTAGTAACAGATGCAGTCTGTTATATAATAGTACAAGACCAGACATTTGAAAGGTGAATTTCAATTCATCGCAAATGCTTAAATATGATTAAGCAAAACAAAGTTATCAAAATCATTTAAGTGCGGGACAGGATATTGCAGCAGCATTGTTGTCTGCTGCAGTATTCGCTGAATCAACATGGCAATGGGAAAAGTTGCTTATTGATTAAGTATAATATAGTATGATATAATACTATACAGAAGAATTTGAAAAACCAGATGTTACGAAAGGAGCAGTTTATGAGATTTAATATTGCCGGATATTGCAGAATATCCGTTGATGAGGAGCTGGACAGAGACAACACCTCTATCGAGAATCAGAAATCAATAATAAAAGACTATGTTTCCAGAAAGTTCCCCGACAGTACGCTTGATCTGTATGAAGACCGTGATCGCTCAGGTTATACATTTGAGCAGCGTGAAGGGTATCAGCAGCTGCGTGCTAAGATGATGAGCCGTGATTATGACATA
>CAMYUO010000161.1 GCA_947302065.1 uncultured Clostridia bacterium
GTCGGACATCAAGGCCGTTTTCGAGCCTGTACTGCTCAGCTGCCTGTCTGCGCTCATGCAGTTCATTTGTCAGGCGGTCGTGCTCTTTCATATCGGCACTTAGCTTATTTATATCAAAGTTCTCAGGCAGAGAATACTTCTGAGCGAACGCCCTGACAGCCTGCTGTGATGCGGCAATGCTCTTTTCAAGGGCAGATGTGCTCTTGTTTGCTGCAGCAAGGCGTTTTTCGAGTATTTTATAATTATTCAAGTCCGATTTGACGGTATCGAGCGACTTTGAATAGTCGCTGCCGGAAATGCCTAAGCGTGCAAAGAACGCTGTAAGTTCTGCTTCAAGCTGGTCTGAGTCTTCCTTTAGCGCTGCAGCAGCAGACATTTTCTCGGCGCTTTCCGACGTGATGCGTTCATACTCGGCAGCATCTCTTTTCAGCTCGTAAAACAGCCTTATCGGGTCATCACCATTGTAACGGTAGTTTGCAAGCGCCATAAGCAGCTTGTTTTTCAGCTCTGTCAGTTCTGTTCTTTTCTGCTCATACTCGGGGTTAGGTATCTCCTGCGGCTCTTCCTCGGGCGTTACATAGTTGTTCATCGACTTTGTCAGGTAAACGAACATATCGCCTATAACGACCGTACCGCCTGCGATTATGCATAAAAGACCTGCTATGAACGCAGATGATATGAGCAGCACGCCTGCAATGACCAGAATGCAGGCAAACAGCAAAACAGCTATATACGGTGTTTTTTTTACGGGTATCCTGACAGGCTGACTGTTTCGTCTTTTTATCGTATACTTCGGGATATCAAGCAATTCTTTGCTGAGCGTGTTGTATCTGTCGCAGTTATTTTCAAGGCTGCGCAAAAACTCTTCGCTTACTATTTCACCGTGGAAATGCCTGTCAAGTTCGGAGCTGTCGGCTGTCTGAGCTGATGAGAGCTTTGTAAGCTGGCGCTGTTCATTTTCATAATCTAGCAGCTTTGCGCCGATATCATCAAGCTCGTCCTGCGTCGGCAGCCCGTCCTTGTAACGCTCTTTCAAAACAGAGAACTGCTGTCTGTCAAGCTCCACAGTGCCTTCGCCGCCAAGCAGCAGCGAGTTGTCGCTTATGCTTTTGAGATGCGATGAGACCTCATCAAATTCCAGCCTGTCAGGGAAAGCCTTCGGATAGCGGTTGTCAAGCTCTTTCAGAGCAGTCTGCGTGCGTTCAAGCTGATTCTGCAAAAGATCGTAACTGTTCCATTTTTCAAGCAGAGCAAGTCGTGTGCTTGCGCTGTTATATTCATCTTCAGCCTGCTGTTGTTCGGCAGCAGCCGCTTTGAGCCGGTCATACTTGCCTGCAAGGCTGAGCTGTAGGTTTTTAAGGTTCACAACAGCATTTTCATGCTCTTTGATCTGCGCATTGACTGTCTTTATGCCGTTGGTACACTGCTTGGTTATTTTGTCTATCTTTTCGATAACATCAGTAATATCAAAATCTTCGCTGACGTTGTCAACATAGTTATTGAGCTTTTTGTTGATGTCGGAATCAGCGGAAACACGGGTGTTGGTGCTGTCAACACAGAGCAGATTCTCAAAGCTGTCTTTATTGATGCCAAAGAGCTTTGTTCCGGGCACTTTGCCGAGTTCATCGGTCGGGTCATCACTGCAGTAGACTTTCAGCGTGTCGGCAGTTTCGCTTTTAACATCGAAAGTTCTCTCTATCCTGTACACTTTTCCGCCGCACTCAACAGTGATATTTCCGCCAAAGCTTTTTGCGCCGAACGGACAATAGTGCATTCTGTCAACAAACGCTTTAGTCCTCGTGCTGTAGCTTTCAAGCCCGTAGAACATCGCTTTGATGAATGCTGTAAGCGTCGATTTGCCGTAGCCGTTATTCTCACAGACGGTAGTTATGCCGCCGTTAAATGTCACATCAAAGTCATCAAGCGCACCGAAAGAGGTTATGTGAAGGTTTATGATCCTCATCATTCCACCTCCCTGCCGCTGAGCAGCTTTAAACCAAGAGCGATGAGCATGTTCTTTCTGTCTGCATCATAATCGGCGTTTGCGCTGACGCCCCTGACGAACTCTCCGATAAGCGAAGTATCACTGTCAAACGCACTCGGATCTATCCGGACAGATGTGTTGTTTTTAACGTTCACAAAGTAAAACCTGCTGAGTGCAGAAATCACATCATTATCGGTAAGGTCAATATCGGGCGCAAGATCGCCTGTAAGCTCTACACGAAGTATATCATCACCCGAAAGGTCATTGGTTTGCTGTTTGAGAGTTTGCTGGATCGTGTAAAGATCTCCGCAGTCAGAAACATCAATATCAACTTTATGTATCGTTCTTGCGGCACTGCGGCAGAACTGCGCAGATATCCTGTCGGCAACATCGAGCATGATAAAGCCCTTTTCTCCGCATTCGTCAAAACCTCTGCCTGCAAGGCAGCCGGAAAACGCCCACGTTCCTCTGTCATCTATCCTGCCTGTCGCAAATGAATGGATATGACCGAGAGCAAGATAATCAATGCCCTTGTTTCTCAGATCGGCAATGCGCACCTTGTCCATGCCCTTGGAATCGGAAACATCACCGTGAAGCATAACAATATTGAGTTTGCTTTGGTCAAGCTCAAGCATAGAATAGAACGACTGCGCATTGGTGGTGTCCATCTCGATACCCGAGATAACGATATTTTCATATGTATATGATGTAAAGTTAGTTTTGCTGAATGTTTTCAGATTCGGGATATCCGTTTGCAGATATGAGCCTTCCTTGTCGTGATTTCCGTTAAGATAAAGGAAATCTATCTCGGGATTGTTTCTTACAGCATTGTAGAAAAAGTCCTTGTCCTTGATCGTCGGCTTGTCACTGTCAAAGACATCACCGCTGAGCAGTATTAGTTTTACATCATTATGCAAGGCAAAATCTATCATCGAAGAAAACGCCGTGCGAAGCTCTGACTGGCGCTGTTTTGCAATATCAGCTGGATATTTTGATGCAAATTTTGTGCCCAGATGCAAATCTGCACAGTGTATGATCTTCATACTATTTCTCCTTTTTGGATATCTTCAAAGTTCTCAGATACTGCTTTTGCTCATCTGTTATGCGGTAGCTTTCAATAGATTTCTGTATCGCCTTGTTATGTGTCCAGACATCGAGCTTTTTCTGCTCAATAAACGGGATTATCGCATCGTACTGTTTTGATAGCGCCGTGGCGAAATACCACGCCTGCATCATTTTCACGTAATACTCATCAGATCTTATCTTCGCAACGGCTTTTGGATAAGCAAGTTCGAACTCATCATCAAGGAAATGATCCATAAGCATTTTGATCCCGAAGCGGATAGTATATGTTTTATCCGAGCCGAGCCAGACCTTTACGTGTGTCAGCAGCTCGGTCTTATGCTTTGCAAAAACTTTCGGATTCATCTGATCGCAGGTCGCCCAGTTATCGACATAAGGCAGGAACTTTTCGACATTGTCAATGCAGCTGTCAAAGCTCTTATCGAGCGAGACGATAAAGGCGTGCAGCTGATTCTCCTCAAAATACTTATGCGGCAGATCAGCAAGAAAATCGCCGATGTTCTCGAGCTTTGCATATTCTTTTGCAAGCGCACGAAGCGGCGGTGTGCGCACGCCGATAAACCTATCGCATTCCACTGAAGGCGTAGTTGTTATCTGCATCTGACGGTATTTTTCATCACTAAGCTCAAAGAGCCTTTGTCTTATCTTGTCAATTATCATTTGTAGTTCCCCTTATTTTTCTTTTGTGGAAAAGTATAAGATCAACGCATGCAGTTACAATGCAGCCCGCAGCGTATGCAAAGATATCTCCGACTGCAAACGACGTACCCATAAGCACACGGATCAGGCGGTTATCGATACCGAGTAGGTCAACGAGCGGTATCATCTGCGTCAGTTCAACAATTACAGAGAATATAAATATCGCACCCGACAGCCAGACCGCCTTGCGTGGAATGATGATGCGCACAAGCGCCCACAGAAGTATAACGACGAGCATATCGCCGACATAAGGTCGAATGAATGAATCGTGTACATACATACCTATGAATATCTCGACTGCAAACAGCAGAATGAATATCACTGCATATATCAGACGGGCACGTTTAATGTTTATAGTTGAACTCATAGTTGTTTCGTCCTTTGTCTTTCTCAGTCTTTGCATAGATATTCACCGGTTATCTCGCCCTGCTGAATGATATGTCCCTGCGCTCTTTTCAGAAATGATTTCTTGAAATTGCCTGCACCGAGACCGAGCACGCAGTCAAGCGCATACAGGGTGAATCTGTAGCGGTGCGTTTTGTTTTTGGGCGGTTTCGGACCTGCGTATTTATGCCAGCCATAAGCCCTGCCCTGCTTTGCACCGCCGAGCGATGAGACAGTTTTGCCGGGTGCTATCGCCTTGGGTATAACGCTATCGGCAGGGATATCCCATATCACCCAATGGGTAAAATTCTTTTTCGGGTGGTCAAGGTCCTCGAGCGTCACGGCGAGCGTTTCAGCGCTTAGTGAAAGGTTTTGGATAACAAATTCGGGCGAAGAGTCATCACCGTATCCTGTATTCACGGCAAGAAAGCACCCCTGCTCGTCTATGCCCGTGCACTCAAAGATAAGTTTTCCTGTTTTCATATTGCTCCACATTACACTTTAGTTTTGATTGTTTCCCAGAAAATAAACATTATCATCAGTGATCATGATTTCATTTGATTTATGGATACATATTATTTCATCAAGTTTTTCTACAAATATATTTGTCTGTGGGTTATTATATTGAGCAAACATTTTAACTGCTCTATCATCATTTTCCTGTGTGCTTGATTTTATGTCATCGCTCTTATTGATAAGAGCTTTTCCGACGTGACCTTTCTTTACAACAGGAATGCTGCTGAAAACCTTGCCGGCTGTACTGCTTGCTACACCTAACCCTTTCAGAACGTTGTTTGACAGAGTTTTTGCACTAATTGTCTCAAGGAATACCGAGCTTTTATCAAACAGATCACGGTAACTCATCGATAATTCTTGTATTTCGGATTTCTTATTCAAAATGAATGATTCGTTAAAGTTTCCGCTTATCATTATTTCAAGCATTGAAGCCATAGAATATGTGTACAACGACATTTTCAAGTATTGAAAGGCATTTATATAACTATTCAGCAAGGCATCCGTTTGTTTTTGTGTTGCAGATGATTTCTTTTTCGATAGCAGTTCATCAATACTTTTTTGATAGAAATTAATATTGCTTCTTGCAGTTCGCTGGATATCAAGAACCATTTTATGATTATTAGTCAGGTACATATCATTATCCCAATTGTACTTGTA
>CAMYUO010000162.1 GCA_947302065.1 uncultured Clostridia bacterium
CTATCTCGTCCATTATCTCGGGGTTGTCCAGCAGGAACTGCTTTGAGTTGTCTCTGCCCTGACCCAGCTTCATCTCGTTGTAGCTGAACCACGCACCGCCCTTTTTCACAATGCCCAGATCAACGCCGATATCGAGTATCTCGCCGACCTTTGATATGCCCTTGCCGTACATAATATCGAACTCAGCCTCTTTGAACGGCGGAGCGACCTTGTTCTTGACCACCTTGCAGCGTGTCCTGTTTCCGATAACGTTAGAGCCGTCTTTGAGCTGCTCACCACGCCTTACCTCAACACGCACAGATGCGTAGAATTTCAGCGCACGTCCGCCCGGAGTAGTCTCGGGATTTCCGTACATAACGCCGATCTTTTCTCTGATCTGGTTTATGAATATCGCAGTCGTGTTCGACTTGCCGATGACCGATGTCAGCTTTCTCAGTCCCTGCGACATCAGCCTTGCCAGCTGTCCAACGTGCGAATCGCCCATCTCACCGTCTATCTCGGCTCTCGTCGTCATTGCCGCAACAGAGTCGATAACTATGCAGTCGATAGCGCCCGATCTTGCCAGCGCCTCTGCGATCTCCAGCGCCTGTTCGCCCGAATCAGGCTGTGAAACGAGCATGTTGTCAATGTCAACACCCAGCGCAGATGCGTAAACAGGGTCAAGTGCGTGCTCAACGTCGATGAACGCAACGTCGCCGCCCAGCTTCTGTGTCTGTGCGATAACGTGCAGAGCAACCGTCGTCTTACCCGAGGACTCAGGTCCGTAGATCTCGATGATACGTCCCTTCGGCACACCGCCTATGCCCAGCGCCATGTCCAGCGTCAATGAGCCTGTCGAGATAGCCTCAACGTCCATAGCCTTAGCCTCGCCGAGCTTCATGATAGCGCCCTTGCCGAACTGCTGCTCGATGTAAGCGATAGCCGTGTCAAGCGCCTTTTTCTTTTCTGCCTTGTCTGTGATGTTGGTAACGGGAGTGCCCGATGCCTTTTTCTTCTTATCGATCGCCATAACTGTCATACCTCCGTAAAAAGTCTGCGTTTTTCTTCTGTGACTATATCATAACACACCAACTGTCTATTTGTCTGGACAGCTCGCAAAATTATTTTCCTGTACAATAAATTGGACTGTTATTTCTTATACCCCGCAATGCAGCGGAAAACACCGCAGGCGTCCTTGTACGCCCTGACGTTCTCAAACCCGTGACGAATCATCATCGTCATGACCTCGTCCTCCTGACCGATCCCTATCTCGAACGCCATAAGGCCGCCCTGCACGAGCCTGCCCTTGAAGTTTATAAGTATCTGCCTGTAAAAGTCAAGTCCGTCCTCACCGCCGAAAAGCGCCGTGCCTGGCTCAAACGTTACCTCTTTTTGCAGTACTTTCATATCCTCGCCAGTCAGATACGGCGGGTTCGCAGTGATGATGTCCGCAAACGGCAGTCTTTCCGCCGTTTTCTCGTCTGTCACATCGCCCTTGACCGCCTCGAGCGAGCTCCCGTTGAGCTTGATATTCTGTTTCATATATCCGATAGCCTCATCGGAAAGCTCAACACCGAGCACACGCTCACAGTTCAGATGCTTTTCAAGCGCTATCGGTATGCAGCCGCTGCCGCTGCACAGGTCGATGACCGTCAGCGCCTTGTCCTTCGGTGCTTTCTTTATCACCACATCGACCAGCGTCTCTGTGTCCTGCCTCGGTATCAGCACGCCCTCGCCGACCTTGAACGGCAGTCCATAGAACTCCCATTCGCCGACAAGATACTGCAGCGGCTCACCGTTCAGGCGCCGCCTGCAAAGCCTTTCAAACTCGTCCTGCACACCGTTTTCCGCCTCGCTGCCCAGCAGCTTTTTGAACTCAAAGCCTCGGCAGTCGCACCCAAGCGCCCTGCCCATCAATTCACGGGCGTTGAGCGCTGCGTCCTCCACGCCTGCTTGTTCAAAACCTCTCACTGCCTTTTCCAGCAGCGCAGCATAGCTGCTCACAGCCTG
Organism: uncultured Clostridia bacterium; assembly: GCA_947302065.1. GTDB lineage: Bacteria > Bacillota > Clostridia > Oscillospirales > Ruminococcaceae > Hominimerdicola. The sequence goes on from CAMYUO010000162.1 coordinate 1,990, forward strand.
TCCTCCTCGGGATCATCAGGTATACACGCCGTAAGCGCCTTTATCGCGCACTCTATCTCCTCGCCGTCAGGCTCTTTCGTCGTTATCCTCTGTATCCACAGTCCCGGCGCCGAGATTATCTTCGTCACGATGTTGTCGTATTTTCCCGCTATCCTGATAAGCTCATAGGATATGCCCATAACTACGGGCAGAAGCGCTATCTTTATCAGCACCCTGAACAGCACGTTTTCCCACGATACCTGAAATACCGTGCTCACGAAAATGCTTATGAACAGCACCAGGAAAATAAAGCTCGTTCCGCATCTCGGGTGAAAACGGCAGTGCTTCTTGACGTTTTCCACCGTCAGCTCGTCGCCGTGCTCATAGCAGGTTATCGTCTTGTGCTCCGCACCGTGATATTTATGTTTTTCGCCACAGGCGCCAGGCCGACTATGAACGCATCAATGAACTTTGATATCCAGCTCGGCAAAAACATGAAAAGTGCGATAGCCAGCGCAAGTCCGAGAACTATCGACACCGTCGTGATGACAGGCATAAGCTTGTCGCCCAGCATCTTCTCCAGCTTTGAAGGCTCTTCGTCATCATCTTCCTCTGCCTGCATCTGCTTGTCCGCCGAACGTGAAAGGCACTTGTAGCCCTCAACCATCGACGAAATAAACACAAAAACGCCTCTGAGGAATGGCACCTTGCGGTAAAAAGGCGCATTTTTGCCGCCCTTGACCGCCCATTCCTCGAGGTCTATCTCACCGCTCGGCAGGCGGCACGCCATCGCAGCCTTGTCGATGCCCCGCATCATAACGCCCTCGATGACTGCCTGTCCGCCTATTTTTGATTTGAATTTCTCCTCTGAGACCGTTTCCTTACTCTTGCTCATTATCGGGATTAGTCCTTTCTATGTCCGGTTCGGACGATATCAGCTGCACATCGGTAGTAGTCGCCGTGTCAGCCTCACTGTCTTTCTTCTTTTCCATGCACGGCAGCGTTATCAGCACGGTCGTGCCGACACCCTGCTCACTGTTGAGAGTGAGCGTTCCGCCGTGGCGCTGGATTATCTCATCTGCCACCGCAAGACCGATGCCCGAGCCTCGCCTTGTGTGGTTCGCCTTAAAGAATTTCGTCTTGACCTTCGGCAGGTCCTCTGCCGAAATGCCCATGCCCGTATCCGAAACGGAAATACATATCTCTCCGTGCTCCTCATAAGCCTCAACAGAGACCGTGTCGCCCTTGTCCGAATACTTTATCTCATTATCCACAATGTTTATGAATACCTGCCTGAGCCTGTTCTTGTCGCCGTAAACGAACGACAGCATCTCAGGCTCGTAGTAATCGAGCTTTATGCCCAGCGCCCTCGCCCTTTCCTGATATATCAGCACCGTCTCGCCGAGCTCGGCAAGAATGTCGATAGTATCCATGATAAGCGTGAGCCTGTTGTCCTGTATTCGTGAGAAATCGAGCAGCTCTTCCACCATCTGCGAAAGACGCTCCGTCTCGCTGGTGATGACTCTCATTCCCTTTTTGAACGTCTCCTTGTCCTCGTACATCGACGTGACAGTTTCCGTCCAGCCCTTTATCGCCGTCAGCGGCGTCCTCAGCTCGTGCGATACCGACGAGATGAACTCGTTTTTCATCTGCTCGGTGTTCGACAGCTCGTCCGCCATGTAGTTGATAGAGTCGCAAAGCTCGCCCAGCTCGTCGTCCGATTCTTTCTTGATACGCTCCGAGAAATCTCCCTTTGCGAACTGTTTTGTCATATCGCCTATACTGCGTATCGGGTAAACGATAGAGCGCACAAAGTACATTCCCGAGAAGAATATCAGAAGCATTATCGCAAGGCACACAACGAATGTCGTCGCAGCGATTATAAGCACCTGATTGTCTATCTTCTTCATCGACGCCAGCATTCTCAGCGCACTGTACTGGCTGTCCTTTGCGTTTATTACCGCCGACACCGCCACGACCTTTTCACCTGTCGGCAGGTCGTATATCTGCACCGAAATGCCCGTCGGGTCATTTTTCGCTTCCTGATAATCGGGCATCTGGTCGAGCTTTGACGGCGAAAATCCCGACGATGTGACCTCCACCTCGTCATCGTTGTTTATCGCCATAAGCTCGATGCGCTCCTTGTCCTCGTAGCTCTCGACATACGTCCTGATGCGTGAGTTGAGATTGGCTTTGCCCGCCTCGGAATTGCTCTGCACAGCAGCGGAAACGATATTCATTTTCGAGCTGACATATTCCTTTGCGGCAGTGTAATAATAATTCCTCACCACAAAGACCATCAGCACTTCAATTAGCAGCAGTATCGCCACGATAACACCGAAGCTGTTTCTCAGCCAGTGCATCGTGATACTGTGCTTTCCGTATCTGAGTTCAGGTTTTGCCAACTGTTCCTACTCCAATCATTCAGGCGTTATTTCCCGACCATTTATAGCCGAATCCCCATATCGTAAGGATATATTTCGGATTTGATGGCTCGTCCTCTATCTTCATCCTTATCCTTCTGATGTTAACATCAACTATCTTGTCGTCGCCGTAATAGCTCTCGCCCCAGATGTGATTGAGTATGCTCGAACGGTCAAGCGCAGTGTTCTGATTGCGGAAGAAATACTCCATTATCTGATATTCCACCTGTGTCAGATCTACCTGCTCGCCGTTTTTGAAAACTGTCCTGCTCTTGAGATTGAGAGTGAACGGGCCCGATGTGATGACCGAAGCCTCCTCGGGCTTTGAGCTTGACCTTGTGACTCTTCTGCAAACAGCATCGACTCTTGCGATAAGCTCGCTTATCGAGAACGGCTTTGTGATGTAATCATCAGCACCGCTCATCAGACAGCTTATCTTGTCCATCTCCTGCGACTTTGCCGAAAGCATGATAATGCCAAGACTGTCGCTTTTTTCTCTTATCTTCTTGCACACCTGCATGCCGTCGATGCCGGGCATCATGATGTCTAAAAGCGCAACATCGAACTGACCGCCGTTATCGTCAAACGCCTTGAGAGCGTCCTCACCGCAGTTCACATCGATGACCTCATAACCGCTCCTTACAAGATTTATAACGACGAACTCCCTTATAGAATCTTCGTCCTCACAAACAAGCACTCTTTTCATTTGTGTTCTCCTCCTGTCATCAGTCTATGATATAGAAATTATTTTTTACCTCGTCTATCGTCAGCACCAGCTGGTCCTCTGCGTGCGCAGGGAACTTCACAAGATACTGGAGCTGTCCTCTTGAATCGACCACCTCGTAGCCCTTGTCGAGCTTTTCCTTGGCGTTGTTCTTTGTCACCGTGCAAAAGCGCACAAGCTCCGTCGTTGTGG
>CAMYUO010000163.1 GCA_947302065.1 uncultured Clostridia bacterium
CATATCCTCAATATCCGGGTACCAGTTTGAAGATTCATCGCATATATAGTGTACTGCAGTACCGCCTGCGAGCGTTACCGACGCTGTCCACAGCGGATAGTCGGGCGCCGGAACGAGCACCTCGTCACCGTTGTCCAGAAGTCCCTGCATAGCCATCGTGATAAGCTCTGAAACGCCGTTTCCGGTGTAGATGTTGTCGATGTTTGCGGCATGAACGCCCTTGCTGTCGTGATAAGCCTTTATCGCCTCACGGGCACGAACGATGCCGTGCGAGTCGGAGTAGCCCTGCGCATCGTGCAGATGCTCGCTCATCTCCTGCAGGATATAGTCGGGTGCATTGAAACCAAAGGGCGCAGGGTTGCCGATGTTGAGCTTGGTTATCTTGTCGCCCATAGCTATCATGCGGTTAGCCTCGTCCATAACAGGACCTCTGATATCGTAGCACACGTTGTTCAGCTTTGTCGATTTTGCGAATGTTCTCATTGTTACACTTCCTGCCTTAAAAATACCTTGTTACATTCTATCACTTTAAAGCGGGCGTGTCAATTACATTTTTTCTAAAAAATAGTGCCGATGTGCTGTTTTTTTTGGCAAAACCCTTTATTTTTCATTTCAAATGTAGTATAATGATAATGGTATAATCTACTCTTGAAAAAGCAACAAAAACCTAATGGAAGGATTGGTCAATATGAAAAATGTGGTAAAGGTACAGCTTGCGGGGAGAAGCTATAATCTCACCTCTACCGAAACGCCCGACTACACTATCAGACTTTCAAGGGAGCTCAACAAGCGGCTGGACATGATAATGTCACAGTCCGAGAGCCTTTCATCGCTCGATGCGGCTCTGCTTTGCGCAATGGACTGCCTTGACGAGCTGACAAAAGCGAACAGGAACGTTGAGAATATCCGTTCGCAGATAAAGGACTATGTCGATGATGCATCGCAGGCAAGACTTGCGGCTGAGGAAGCCAACAAGGAGCTGAGGGTGCTGCGTGCAAAGGTCGATGAGCTTCAGACCGAACTGAAAAAGCGCACTACCGTTATCAGATATGACAATGACAAGGTCGAGAACGCAAGAGATATGCTTTCAAGAGAGATCGACGAGGCGATCAATTCGCCGCTGAGCAGACCGACCGTTCAGCAGCAGAATTTTGACCCGAACAGAAAATAATGGCTGAGATACTTTCACCCGCAGGCTCGCCCGAGTCGCTCGAGGCAGCACTGCGGTGCGGCTGTGATGCCGTATATGTCGGAGGCAAGAGCTTTTCCGCAAGAGCGAACGCTGCAAACTTTTCGTTTGAACAGCTGAGTGAAGCGGTGCGGCTGTGCCATATCCGAGGCGTAAAGCTCTATCTTGCGATAAATACGATAGTGCTTGACAGCCAGCTCGATGAGTGCAAACAGGCGGTGCAGCAGGCGGCGCAGATCGGCGTTGACGGACTTATCACGCAGGACTTGTGCCTTGTTGAGATAGTCAGAAAATGCTGTCCGCAGATGGAGCTGCACGCATCGACACAGATGACTCTGCACACGAAAAGCGGCGTGGAAACGGCGAAAGAACTTGGCTTTTCACGGGCGGTGCTTTCAAGGGAATTGCCCGAGGGCATCATAAAAGAGCTTTCACAGCTGGGAATAGAGACAGAAATATTCGTGCACGGCGCACTTTGTATGTCTGTCTCGGGACAGTGCTTTATGAGTGCGCTCATCGGCTCACGCAGCGCAAACAGAGGGCTTTGCGCACAGGCTTGCCGGCTTGCCGTCAGCGCAGTAAAAGGTCAGCAGCGCTATGACCTGTCGCTGAAGGATATGTCCACGCTCGATGTTATGGACAGGGTGCTCGCAACAGGCACAAGCTCGCTGAAGATAGAGGGCAGAATGAAACGCCCGGAGTATGTCGCAAAGGCGACCGACAGCGCATACAAAGCTGCTCACGGTCTTGACCCGGATATGCAGGGTCTTGCGGCGGTTTTCTCACGGGGCGGCTTTACAAAAGGCTACTTTGAGGGAACAATGGGCGCAGATATGTTCGGCAGGCGTGACAAAGAGGACGCAGAGCTTTCTGCAAAGGTGCTGCCGCAGCTGCACGAGCTTTACCGCAATGAGTTCAAGCGTGACACTGTGCGGTTTGTTTTCACCGCAAAGCAGGGAAGTGCCGTGACGCTCACGGCGGCGGACACGCAGGGAAACACCTTCACCGCACAGGGAGACCTGCCCGAAAAAGCGCAGAGCAAGGGCCTTTCTGCCGAGCAGGCCGAAAAACAGCTGAAAAAGCTGGGCGACACGATATATGAGTTCGGCGGCTGTGAGTGCGATATCGGCGAGATGCTCTATGTCAGCCCTGCACAGCTCAACGCCCTGCGGCGAGAGGTCTGTGAGGGATTGGATAACGCAAGGGCAGCGGCGAACGACAGGCGAGTGCCCTTTGAAAACGTTGATATTACGGACTTTGAGGGCGGCTGCGATGCAGACAGCCCGAAGATAAGAATAGAAATTTCAAGCCTTTCACAGCTTGAAAAGATAGATCTGAGTGACACCGAGTTTGTCACGATGCCGCTGGCACTTTGCGAAAAAGCCGATATTGCGGCGCTCGGCGGCAAGCTTATGGCGGCACTGCCGAGGTTCACTTTTGACGAACAAGGCGTGATAAGCAGGCTGCAAACGCTGAAAAAGCGTGGCTTACAGCATATTCAGGCGACAAACATCGCTCACCTGCGCATCGGCAGACAGCTCGGGCTGACCGTTCACGGCGGCTTCGGTCTGAACGCTGCAAACAGCGTGGCAGTGAAAATGCTCGGTGAGCTTGGCGCAGCGGACGTCACCGCATCGTTTGAGCTGAAAGCGGCGCAGATACGGGCTTTGAAAAAGAGCGTTCCCGTGGGCGTGCTCGGCTATGGGCATCTGCCTGCGATGCTGACGGTCAACTGCCCGATAAGGCAGGCGGTCGGCTGCGGAAAATGCACAAAGCGGCTGTTTGACCCGACAGGCAGGGAGTTCCCCGTGCGCTGTTCAAAGAGCGAGGGCTATGTCGAGGTGCTCAACGGCGATGTGCTGTTCATGGCGGACAAAATGTCTGACCTGCGTGGTGCGGCGTTCGTGACGCTTTGCTTTGACAGCGAGAGCGCACAGCAGACAGCCGATATCGTAAGCGCCTATAAAAACGGCGCAAAAGCGAATTTAGATAACATCACAAGAGGATTGTATTACAGAGGGATAATCTGAAATAGTGGGGTAATTGATATGATAAAATACGGAAATGCGGTGAAGCTCGGTGACACGGTGATAAACGTCGTGACCGAGGGCAGCGGCGGATACACCATAGTTTTTATGGCAGGCTCGGGAGTCGGCTGCCCGGGATTTGAATACAAGCCGATATACAGGCGCATGTCCGACAGATACCGCATCGCCGTTGTCGAAAAGGCGGGCTACGGTCTGAGCGGTCCTGCGAAAACGCCGAGAACGGTGGAAAATCTCGTTGAGGAGAGCAGGGCAGCGCTCAAGGAGAGCGGCATACAGCCGCCTTACGTTCTTGCTCCGCATTCCTATTCGGGCTTTGAGGCTATCTGGTGGGCGAACACCTATCCCGACGAAGTCAGAGCCGTGCTGGGACTCGATATGGGCTTTCCGAACATGATGAAAGCGCAGGCGAAGGAGATCCCCGAGCAAAAGAAAAAAGCAATGGTCGAAAAATCCCGTTCGCTTATGAAAAAGATTGCAAAGCGAGGAATGCTCGCCAAGCTGACGAGGAACAAGACGGTCAACGCATCGGGACTGATGAAAAGCGATGAGCTTTCGGAAGAGGAAAAGAAGACCTACGAAGAGACTTATTATAACAACATCGCCAGCGAGGCAGTTTTTGAGGAGTCGCTGCTTGCGGAAAAGAACGCCGAGGCAGCCGAAAAGACAGGCTATCTGAAATGTCCTGCCTGCTTTATCGTCAGCAATATGAAAACGCCCGTCAAGGCGCTTTCGTGGCAGCAGGCTGCAAAGGATTACGCCGAAGCGTGCGGCGCAGAGATACACATCGTCAACGAAGGTCATATGATGTACACAACGATACCCGAAAAGCTGTCAAAGGTGTTCAAGGCGTTTTTGTACAAAAACAACATCTGTGACAAGCAGAAGCCGAACGCCGAGGGACATAACAAATGACAGAATATAAATACATCAGCGAGAATACAATAGAGCACCTTTCGCTGCACGACTGCGACTGCACGGCGATGAAACTTGACGGTGAAGAACTTGTTTTTGAACTGGAGTGGATAGAGGTGCTTGCCACGCACCCCGACAACCCGTTCCCGCAGGCGCACCAGTCGGGCAAGGGACGCATAGTCCTGCACGGTGCGGTCATCGGGCAGGGCGAGCTTATCAAGGGCGAAGATGATAAGACCCCGATAACCGATATTTCGCAGGTAAAAGGTTTTGAGGTGCTCAGCTTTGATGAGGAAAGAACAGACGGCAGCTTTGAGCTGTCGGTGCTGGGAATTTTCAGCGGCGTGAAAAAAGCGGATTACGCTGATTACATAGAAATGAAGATACGATATTCGTCATCGACCGTGATGTTCAGCGAGCTTGGCGAGGTGTCGTGGTTTGAAACTTTTAAACAGAAAGAGGAAAGAAAATGAAACTGCTGATAAAAAAACTCAATGAGAATGCGGTGATACCGCAGAGGCAGACCGAGTTCAGCGCTGGCTACGACCTGAGTGCCTGCTGCGACGAGCCGATAACCGTAAAGGCAGGGCAGACGGTCAAAGTCCACACGGGCATCGCAATGGAAATTGACGGCGACAAAAACACTGTCGGACTTATCTATGCACGCAGCGGTCTTGCAACAAAGCACGGTCTTGCGCCTGCAAACTGCGTCGGCGTTATCGACTGGGACTATCGCGGCGAGGTCATCGTTGCGCTGCACAACTCGTCGGATATCGACTTTGTCATCAACCACGGCGAGCGCATCGCACAGCTGGTGCTTGCACCCGTTTTCACGCCCGATGTCGAGGTGGCAGACGAGCTTTCCGACACGGTAAGAGGCGAGGGCGGTTTCGGTTCGACGAACAAGTAAGATAAATCGGGAATTAGCATATTTCAAAGCATAAGGTTTGCCCAAAATAGAGAAATGACTTTGTTGTTCGATCCGCCTTTTCGCAGGCGGATTGAGGAAGCCGACGTTACCACAGGGTAAGGGGACGCCCTCTCTTACAGGGCAGTCCCCTCTTGCAAAACAGTCCGCAGGACTATTTTGCAATTCACCCCTTGCGGAGCGCACGAGGTAAGGGATTTCGCTGACTGCGGTCAGCGACAAGGGCGC
>CAMYUO010000164.1 GCA_947302065.1 uncultured Clostridia bacterium
TGCAATGGGCGAAATGAAAGATTTCCTGAAAACTTATCACCAGTAATTTATTGAGGGAAACTCTTTTGGAGAAGCTAAAAACGGAGAAGCTAAATTAGCTTCTCCGTTTTTCGAGTGTAACCGTGGTAACGGTTACACTGCTCTCCCCCGAGGATACTCATTGAGTATCCTCGCAAGCGACCGCAGGTCGCTTATCCTCCCTTCAGAAACCTTTTATTGATTTTTCGCCACAGGGGACTTGAAAAACAACTGGTCCCCTGTAACGAAAAATAAGTAAGAGATGCCCGAGAGAGTTCAGAGGAAACCCTTTTTCAAGAGAATTCCCCAAACCTACCGAACATAAATTCCACCAAACGATTGCATATAAAAAAGGCTACCGCAAGGCAGCCTTAAATTTTTATATGACTGTTGTTATTTTCTCAACCCGTATATCAATACTTTGTCAGCAGCTCGGCGAGTTTGCTGAGCAGTTCGTTTGCGTTGGTGTCCTTGCCGATGGTCAGGCTGACGGTGGTGGCTCCCCTGCCCGTCTGTTTTACCTTGGTCTTTATGCTCGAATTGTCGTTGACATTTATCTCAAACTCACGCAAAAACGGGTTTTCCACCTTGAGCGACGGGGTCTTCTGCTTTGCTTTCGGCTTAGAAAGTCCCGAAACGTAGTCTTCGAGCTGACGCACCGTAAAACCCTTTTCAACGCATATTTTCGCACATTCCTCCTGCATTTTGCCGTCGGAGATTCCTGCGAGCATCTTTGCGTGCCCGACCGACAGCTCGCCCTTTTCGAGCAGCTGAACAACTGGCTCACGCAGTGTCAGCAGGCGCAGGAAATTTGCGATGACCGAGCGTGATTTGCCGACCGCCTCGGAAACGTCCTGCTGCGTCATGCCGTGCACGTCCATCAGCTGCTTGTAGGCTCTCGCCTCCTCCATCGGCGACAGGTCCTGCCTCTGCACGTTCTCGATGAGCGCAAGCTGCATAGTCTGCTTTTCGGTCAGCTCTTTTATATAAACGGGAACTTCCTTGAGACCTGCAAGGCGTGCTGCACGCCAGCGTCTTTCGCCCGCAACTATGCGGTATCCACCGTTTTCCAGCGGTGAAACAAGTATCGGCTGGATAACGCCGTTGCGCTTGATGCTCTGCGAGAGCTCCCCTATTTTTTCGTCGTCAAACTGCGTTCTCGGCTGGTTCTTGTTCGGCTCGATAAGCGAGATGCTGACGCTTGAAACTGTATTTTCCTCCGCTTTTGCGGTTTTTTCCGGCTGTGAATAGTTATCGCTGAACAGTGCGTCGAGTCCCCTGTTCATTCGTGCTTTTTTGCTCATTTTCTTTTCCTTTCCTGTAAATGTTTCACGTGAAACTTATTTTGACTTTTTCTTTGAGCGCTTGACCATTTCCTTTGCAAGCTCCTCATACGCCTTTGCGCCCTTGGATTTTTTCTCGTAATAGATGACAGGCTCGCCAAAGCTCGGCGCTTCGGAAATGGCGATGTTGCGAGGTATCACGGTGCTGAACGTCTCGCTCGGGAAATGCTTTTTGACTTCCTTGATGATCTGCTCGGTGAGCTTGTAACGTGCCACACACATCGTGAACAGTATGCCCTCGACCTCAAGCTCGGCATTCCACGTTTCACGGACACGCTTTATCGTCTGGTGCAGCTCGACCAGACCCTCGAGCGAAAGAAACTCGCACTGGATCGGGATAATGACCGAATTCGCCGCAACAAGGGCGTTTATCGTCAGCATATCGAGCGTCGGCGGACAATCGATGAATATGTAATCATAAAATTCACGGGCATCGGTCAGGCACTCTTTCAGCCGCATTGCCCTGTTGTCCATCGTCAGCAGCTGCACCGATGCGCTTGCGAGATCCTGTGTGGTCGGCACGACAGAGACTCCTCTGAACGCCGATGCCACGACTGCCTCCTGCACGGGACAATCCCCTAAAAGCACGTCGTAGACGGTGTTTCTGATGCTTTTCTTTGAAATTCCGAAACTCGTTGTCGTGTTGCCCTGCGGGTCAAAATCTATGATGAGCACCTTTGCGCCCTTTGCGCCGAAGACCGCCGCAAGATTGACGACCGTCGTTGATTTGCCGACGCCGCCTTTCTGGTTAGAGACTGCAATTACTTTTCCCATTTTATTCCACGCCCGAAAGCGTCTCCCTTCATTCAGATTTCCGAGTTTTATTATACAACATTTTTACTCATTTTGCAAACCTTTTTTTGAAAAATAAATTGTTCCACGTGAAACATTTTTCGTCACGCATCGGCAGGGCAGTGGTCAAAGCCTGTCGAGCGATGTGCAAAAGCAGCGTATCAGCGTGGTTTTTGTCAAAAGATTTGGATATTTTCCTGTGATAAACCGTAGACTTTCAGCCGTGCGGCATGTTAAAATGAACAAAAAGGAGGCTGAAAAATGAGCATTTTACCAAAAGCATTATCACGAGTTTTCACGGAGACCGACGACTACGACAGTGAGATTTCCGAACATTACGGGCGTCAGCAGGGGAGTCTGTCAGTGCGTGAGATAGGCAGGATCTTTGACATCTCGATAGCGGACATACGCACGAATCCCTCGCAGCCACGGCGTTTTTTCTCTGCCGACGAGCTGACGAGCCTTGCAAAGAGTATCTCGCAGGACGGCATAATCCAGCCGCTGTCGGTGCGGCGTGTCGACGGCGGATTCGAGCTTATCTCGGGGGAGAGGAGGCTGAGAGCCGCAAAAATGGCAGGCATGCTGACCGTGCCGTGCATACTCATCAACGCCGACAAAAAACGCAGTGCGGTGATGGCGCTTATCGAGAACATCCAGCGTGCGCAGCTGAATTTCTTTGAGGAGGCGCTTGCGATTGACAGGCTTGTTAAGGACTTTTCGCTGACGCAGGAGGAGGTCGCCGTGCGGCTCGGGTACGCGCAGTCGACGGTGGCGAACAAGCTGCGCCTGCTGCGGCTGACAAAAGAAGAGCAGTCGATAATCACCGAGCACGGGCTTTCGGAGCGTCACGCAAGGGCACTGCTGCGCATTCCGGACGGCGAGGTGCGCAAGCAGGTGCTGCAAAAGGCTGTCGCAGGCGGCTGGACGGTCACTCAGCTCGAAGGCTGCATCAAAAAGCTGGAGCAGGACGAGCTGCACAGGCGCAGTATCCGCAAGAGCGCCGCAGTTCTGCGTGACGTAAAGATGTTTTTCAACACCGTTGACAAGGCGGTCGATGTGATGCGGCTCGCAGGCGTGGAGACCGATACCCAGCGCATCGACCACGATGACTACATAGAGTACATCATCAGGATAGCAAATAAGAATCCATGAATTATTGGGGAGGACCCTTTTGAATAAAGCCGAGAACGGCTTTGCCGTTCTCTCGGGAGTAACCGTGGTAACGGTTACTCTGTCTCATCCCCAAACCCTACCCCTAAAACTTTTATTGTTTTTTCGCCACAGGGGACTTGAAAAACTAACTGTCCCCTGTAACGAAAAAATAGTAAGGGTTCAGAGCAAGATTTGATAAAGACACTTTCAAGAGGTCTTCTCAACAGCTCACGAACCCATATCAGCAACATAATATATACACCCGTGGTGAGAATCGCTTGGGTTCAATGACGGTGAAGCAATCTCCAAACAAAAAAGCTGCTGCCGTGAGGGCAACAGCCTTTGCTATCATTTATGCAGTTTCAGGTAGGCTTTTATGACCGCAAGCTGCGTTTTTGCATCGGGCAGCTCGCCGTTCATCGCCATATCAAACGCCGTTTTCAGTGGCATTTTCTTAACATCGAGGAACTCGCCGTCGTCGAGGCTCTGCTGTGAAAAGCTCAGTCCTCGTGCGAGGTACATAAAAATCTTCTCGGTGTCGTACGCAACGGTAGGGTAGAGGCAGCCGAGATATTCAAAGCTCTCAGCCTCTGCGCCGACCTCTTCTTTCAGCTCACGCCGACCGCAGACCTCGGGCTGTTCGCCGTATTCGAGCTTGCCTGCTGGCACCTCGGTGAGCACCTCGCCGAACGGGTATCTGAACTGCTCGACCATAAAAATATTTTCGTCATTGTCGAGAGCGACAACGCACACGCCGCCCGGGTGGTGAATGACCTCACGGGTCGCTTTATATCCGTTATCCAGCTCGACCTCGTCGCTGAACAGCTTGACAACTATGCCGTCATACACCTGTTTCGACGCTGTCGTCTTTTCCTTCGAGTACATCTTCTTCCTCGCTTTCTGCCGCATCTTCGGCATTTTCGTCATCTGTCGGGTCGTTTTCTATAGCAAGCGGATTAGTGCCGTCGAGAACTTCCTCGCTCGGCTGGTCATTATCGTCATTGCCGTTATCATTATCGTCATCGTCGCTGCCGGACTCGGGAACAGGCTTTTCTTTCTTTCTGAAATATACCACATAGCCCGTCCAGACTACGATGCCTGTGCCTGTGAGGATAATGCCTATCTTGAGGTAAGGAGTTTCATAGGTGAACTTGATAGTATTCTCGCCCTGCTCGCAGGGGACAGCCATAAGACCGAAATCGACCTTGATTATCTCGGTGTCGTTTCCGTTGACCTGTGCTTTCCAGCCCTGATCGTAAGGAACGGAGAAGAACACGAACTTTTTCTTGCCGAGTTTGATAGTTGCGTCAAAGCCGTCGTCGGTATAGCTGAACGTATCGCAGCACTCCGCACGTCTTTCGTTGCAGTCCTTGATATAGTTTGCACTGGTAAAATCTGACGGCAGGAAGCTGAAATACTCGATATAGTCACGGTATTTGAGAGCTGTGTTTGCGTCGATAACGAGCGCTTTCATCAGCATCTGGACTTTGTTGACATCGCTGCGTGAGTCGATGTCGTCCTTTTTGCAGTAATAATCATAGGCAAATCCCATCGGGATATAGCACTCGTTCTCATAGACCCTGAAGCCGTTCTGTTTGCCGACATACTTGAATCCTACGAGATTTCCCGGGCTTTCGGGCGACTCGCCGTCTTTGAGGTCACGCTCGTCAAAATAATACTTGACCGACAGCAGACTTCTGAGCGCATAGAGGTTGGTCTCCATTCTCGATGCAACGTCACGGGTCTGTCCGAGATTGGTGTAAAAGTCCATTATCGACGTATTTACGACGCTGTGGAAGCATCTCATCGAGGACATTCCCCAGAACATGCACCAGTTGTCAACATCGGGTGAGGTATCTATACGGTAGAATTTGTTGTCGGGGTTGTAATACGAACTGTTCTCCTCGAACTTGTCCATGTCGATGTTATCCTTGCCGTTGATGCCACGGGCGATATAGTCCTTAGGCGACTCGGTCTGTATCGAGCCGTAAACGACGCA
>CAMYUO010000165.1 GCA_947302065.1 uncultured Clostridia bacterium
GGTCGCGTTGACCACGTTGGAGCCGTTCTTGGAATTGACCGCCAGCGGTTCCCCGTTCTCATCGTAGTACGTCAGCTCGACCGTCACGCGCGTGATACGCAGCTCGCTGTTGTTGCGCACGGTGGTATCATACTGTGCACCGTAGCTCTCGGCATCGGTGCCTTCGTTATTGACCCAGTATTTTGAGATTATGGTATTGACGATATACTTGCTCGACTCCTGCGGGAGCGAGGCATCTATGGTGGTTGTGAACGGAGTATTTGCGTCGTGGTTGACCTTCAGCGTCAGCACGGCAAAAGCCGCTGCGAGTGCGACAAGTGAGCCGAGTATGACGAATATGCCCATATGCTTGGTCCATCCGCGCTTTTTCTTCTTCTTTTTGTCCACAGGTCGCTCCACCTTTCCGTAAAAACTTTTTCATAAATTACACTATCACAACATATCAGATTAAGTATAGCATATCGCAGCGGTCAGTTTGTTATAAATTTATTAAATTAACAAAAGAAAGACCGCAGTATTTTTGCGGTCTTTGCTGAATTTGTTTATTCTGCATCTGCTGCGGCTGATTTTTCAGCGGCATAGCACTCAAACACTTTTTCGGTATTTGCTTTATCCTCGGGTTTCTGCTTTGTGATGAGCGAAACGACGGGAACGACGATCAGACCGAAGAGCATTGCGAACGCACCTGCATTTATCGGTGATGCAAGGCTCAGACCGCCGATGGACTGCGGCAGGTCGAGGTTGCCCCATTTAAGTGTATACAGGCACATATGAACTACCGTGATGCCCACGCCGCAGATAAAGCTTGCCATAACGGCAGCCTTTGTTACGCCCTTCCAGAACAGACCGTACATGAACGGTGCGAGGAATGCGCCTGCGAGAGCGCCCCAGGAAATAGACATCAGCGTTGAGATGACCGTTTGCGGATTTTCAAGTGTAATTACTGCGAGCACGACAGAGATGATAAGGAACATTGCAATGAACGCACGCATCGTTTTGAGTTCCTTTTTCTCGTCCATATTCTTTGAGAACGGCTTTACGAGGTCGATGGTCAGCGACGAGCTGGATGTGAGCACGAGCGACGAAAGCGTTGACATAGATGCAGAAAGCACCAGTACGATAACTATGCCGAACAGCAGGGTAGGGAGCTTTTCCATCATATGCGGAACGATGCCGTCGAATCCGCCGACCGGGTTGCCCTTTGCATCGGCTTCGGTAAACAGCTTGCCGAATCCGCCGAGGAAGTAGCAGCCGCCTGCAACGACAACTGCGAAAAATGTTGAGACGATAGTACCTGTTTTGATAGCCTTATCGTCCTTGATAGCGTAGAATTTCTGCACCATCTGCGGCAGACCCCACGTACCGAGCGAGGTAAGGATAACGACGCCGACGAGGTTTATCGGGTCGGGTCCGAAGAGGGTGTTGAGCGTGCCCGTGTTGCCCTTTGCATCGGGAGCTTCGCCCATGAGGTCGAGCGAGTTCACAAGACCGCCGTTCTCGCCGAGCACTGCGAACACGACAGCGATTATGCCGATGAGCATTATTATGCCCTGGAAGAAGTCGTTGAGGGCAGTTGCTTTATATCCGCCGAGGATAACATAGATAGCTGTGAACACAGCCATACCGAGTATACAATACTTATAAGGGATACCGAAGCCTTTCTCGAAAAGCCTTGAAAGACCGTTATATACCGATGCGGTATAGGGGATAAGGAACACGAAAACTATCAGCGCAGAGACTATCTTCAGAGTCTTTGAATTATAGCGCTTTTCAAAGAATTCGGGCATTGTTTTTGCCTCGATATGCTTTGTCATTATCCTTGTTCTCTTACCAAGCACTAACCACGCCATCAGCGAGCCGATAACGGCATTTCCTATGCCGACCCACGTTGCTGCCACGCCGTAGCTCCAGCCGAACTTTCCTGCATAGCCTACGAATATTACAGCAGAAAAATAAGAGGTGCCGTAAGCGAACGCCGTGAACCACGGTCCTATGCCTCGCCCTCCCAGAACGAAATCGTTGACGCTTGCGGACTTTTTCTTATAAAACACACCGATGCCTATCATCAGCGCAAGATAGACCACAAGAACTATCCATCTCAGTACCAAACAAAACACTCCTGTTCAATTGTGCATATTTTCGGGCATCTGCGCATATGATATATCAAAAGGATCACAAAGCCGAAGCATCACGCTCTTTATCGGTTTAATGCTTTTATGCTTTTGCGCTTTTACCCAATAAAGCATTTCAAGTATACTATATTACAATACAAAAGTCAATGCACTTTTTAGACAAATAAGGCAATTACTTTCCGTTCATTTTGCGCACTGCAATATGATTTTTTGCAGCGCAACAGGCGCAGACAGGCGTGTTTTAAGAACTTGAAGAAAAAATATAAAAAAGTGCTTGACAAGCAGGTGCGATTATGATATAATAGTTAAGCACCAACACAAAGGATATCGCGGGATGGAGCAGCTCGGTAGCTCGTCGGGCTCATAACCCGAAGGTCGTAGGTTCAAATCCTGCTCCCGCAACCACGTAGATACGCTGTTTGAGACAACTCAAGCAGCGTATTTTTTGCCCGAAATCGCACTTTAGGGCACTATTTGGGCACTATTTTGGGAAAACTCGCTTTCATATGGTCGGAAACCCCTGTATATCTCCTCAGTTTTTAGTTTCATATTTTCATATAGCAACAGCCGGACTTTTTCAGCCCGGCTGCTTTTCATTTCATTATTGTTCTGTGAGCCTTCTCAATATTGACGGATAATCCATCTTTCCGTTGAGCACACGATATATGATGATCTTTTTTTCATCATCAAAGACACGGTAGAACATCAGATAATCTTCGATGACCGTCATTCTGTAACCGATTTTTGCAAGAGCTTCATCGGGAACAGTTATTGACATTCTGGGAAATGTCCCGAGCCGCTGCGCCGCCTGCTTCATTTTATCCTTGATCCTTATCGCACCGTTCTTGCTGCCCATCATCAGAAAAGATGAGACTATCTCGTTCATATCCTGCACTGCTATCGGCAGATACTCGATCTTATAGTTTTCATTCAGCGCCATTTATCAGGTCCTCCATCATCTTATCGACCTCATCGACGGAGTACGTCCTTGCACCGCTGAGTCTCTGTGCCTCGGCTTCGAGGAGCTTTTCACGCAGATTGAGCATTTCTTCACGGTATGAATATGCTTCCATACTCATCACAACAAGGTCACCCTCGCCGTTTTTGGTAAGGAAAACAGGCTGTTTGTTCTGCCTGCAGTATGAGGATATTTCGTTGTATTCGTTTCGCAAACTTGTTGAAGGCTTTATCATCATACAAGCCACCTCCTTGATTTATTCTATACATATTATATCATTATTATATCGTTTTGTCAACGTTCTATGCTATCAGGAAACAATATCAAGCAGCTGCACAGCTTTGTTTAAGCCATGCAGCTGCTTTTGTTTTTTATGCCATTTGCTTTCTCAGTACGATGTCCGCTATGGTTTCCGCCGACTCGTTGTCGGACTCTTTCATTATGTGAGAATAGATGTCAAGCGTTGTGGTTATCTTTGCGTGACCGAGCCTTTTGCTTATCGCAGCTATGTCCATATTGCCGTGCAGCAGAAGGCTCGCCATTGTATGTCTGAATGCGTGGGGATTTATATGCCCCAGCTCATGCCTTTTAGCAAATGACCGCAGCCAGATGTTCACCGAGTCGGGATTCATAGGCATTCCCTCGTATCCCGACCTCTCCTGGAAGAACAGGAACCCTGTGTTATGCCAGCGTGAGCCGTATGCTGTGCTTGTGGTGATGTACCATTTGCGGTATTCTCTCAAAAGCTGCATCGTTTCCTGCGGCAAGGTAATGTATCTTTCCGACTCCTCGGTCTTGGTGGTGTCCTCGTATATGCCTCTTTCTGATGTGTACAGCAGATTGAGATGTATGTGTATCCTGCTTTTCTCCCAGTCAACAGCGTCCCATTTAAGCCCCATTATCTCTCCCCGCCGTGCGCCCGTGATTATGAGCAGGTTTATCAGCGTTTTCCATTTCAGCGGTTCGTTTTCAAGGCATTTGATGATCCTTTCTATCTCCTCAAACTCAAAGTAATTGACCTTAGGTCTTTTGGTCTTGGGCGGTGTAGCCTTTGCCGCAGGATTGAACGGTATTATCATCTCCTTGTCTGCAAGGGCAAGAATGCTTGATATGAGTCTGTGATACTCCCTTATCGTCTTATTGGACAGCACGCTCTTGTCTCTTACCTTTATGAACAGCTTTGTCAGCGGCACGCCGAGAGTATCGCACAGCCGTTGTGCCTTTTCAAGAAGTATATTGCCGCCGTTTATCGCCGAGCGTATGGTCATCATACCCACGCCCGACTTTTTATGCAGTTCCTCCTGGGTGATTTTCTTTGATTTGAGAAATTCCTTGAAGTCTACCCTTACCGCTGCCCTCTGGGCTGTTTTGCGTACACCTGTCTTTTCAAGGCTCTCGTAGAACACATTGAGCGTCTGCGGTCTGATCTCAGTCAGTCGCAGGTGTCCTATCTCGGTATTGATGTCCTTGAGCATTGCCTCATACCTTACCAGCGTTGAGTGCTTGACGCCTGCTCGCTCTTTCATTCTCATCGCATACTCCGAGTACGCTCTGAAGGTCTGTTTGCTGTCGGCAACATAGCCTTGCTTGCACTTCTTCTCAAACTCAACAGCTGTTTCGTTGAGAGCCTTTGCGTTCTGTCTGTCGGACTTGTCAGGGTCGGGCTTGAATGTCATCTGATAGGGATTGAGCTTTTTGCCGTTTGCATCATAGCCCTTGTTGACTCTGATCCTGTATGCGATTATTTCGCCCTTTTTGTTCTTTCTCGGTTCGATATATGCCATTTTATCACCTCCGTTTTTTATCACAAGGATACCACGAAGGTATCCTTGTATCCACCCTATTGCTTTCAAATTAAGCTTTGCAACATACTTTTCTACTAAAGCACCAACTCGCCGCTCAGGAATTTGTACAATGTATCCTTGTTGATAAGATATTTCTTGCCTGCCATAAGGCAAGGCAGCTGACCGCTTTTGCACAACTCCCTTACTCTGTATTCCGTAAGTCCCTGCACAAGCTTGGCGGCTTCCTTGATCGTCAGCATTGTTGGTTTGTTCGTGATCGTAATGTCTTTCATTTGCTTTTTTCCTTTCATAATTCCATAAATCTATCCCATATACATTCCCAGCGACTCTTTCTTCTCCCATTCTTCCTTGAGCCGCTTGCGGTCAACGGGAGCGTAGTGCTTGTCCTCGTCCTCATCGCTGTCCT
>CAMYUO010000166.1 GCA_947302065.1 uncultured Clostridia bacterium
TCTACGCAGCAGGTTTTTCCTGCGGCGTTATCCTTGGCGTAGGCACAGGCATACTAATCGGCTGGTTCCCGAAAGTGTATTACTGGGTGTTCCCGGTGCTCAAGATCACAGGCGTAGTTCCCGCTGTTGCGTGGATGCCGTTTGCACTCACGCTCCTGCCTAACTCTTTCACAGCAGCCGTGTTCCTCATCGTTATCTGCGCATGGTTCCAGATAGCGTTCCTCACAGCGCAGGGCATACAGTCCACACCAAAGCAGACCTATGAAGCCGCACGCATACTCGGCAGCGGTCAGCTCGGGCTTATCACTCACGTTGCGATACCGCACGCAATGCCCGATATCTTCACAGGCATAAGTTCCGCAAACGCAATGGCATTCACCACGCTCGTTATGAGCGAGATGCTCGGTCAGCCGGGCGGTCTGGGCTACTATATCAACCAGTCGAAAGTCTGGAGCGCATATTATAAAGTGCTTGCAGCTATCGTGGTAATGGCAGTGCTTTTCTCGCTGATAAACCACTTTATCGGCATCATCAAAAAGCGCACTCTCAGATGGCAGGAGGGAGTTTTGAAAAAATGAGCAGCAGTATAACGATAAGCGGCGTCAACCGCATCTATACCGATACCGACGGCAACAAAGTCGAGGCTCTGCACGACGTTGACCTCAATATCAAGTCGGGCGAGTTCATCTCGATAATCGGCCCGTCGGGCTGCGGTAAGACAACTCTGCTTCGCCTTATCGCAGGTCTTGATAAACCTCAGTCCGGTGAGCTGTCGATAGATGAACACAAGATAAAAGACGTCTCCACCGAGCGTGGTTATGTCTTTCAGCAAGGCGGTCTTTTCCCGTGGCTGACCGTCGAGCAGAACATCGCCTATGGCCTCAGAGCAAGAGGCGTGTTCAAAAAGGACAAGTCCCGTGTAAAGGATTACATCGGCATGGTCGGCCTCGACGGCTTTGAAAAATCCTATCCGCATCAGATATCGGGCGGCATGGCTCAGCGTGTTGCGATCGCAAGAGCACTGATAAACGACCCGAAAGCCCTGCTTCTTGATGAGCCAATGGGTGCGCTCGATTCATTCACAAGAGCCGACCTTCAGGACAAGATCCTTGAGCTGTGGAAACAGCAGGGCACAACAATGATATTAGTCACCCACGATATCGACGAGGCGATATACCTCAGCGACCGCATCGTGATAATGACACCGCGCCCCGGCAAGATCAGCAGCATCGTTAATGTCGATCTGCCAAGACCTCGCCACAGAGGCGGCACGGAGTTTCTCGCGCTGAGAAAATCCATCCTTGAATTCTTCGAGCTGGCGCAGGCACAGCCTCAGCCGGAGTATATAATTTAAAACAGTATTGGAGAGTAAGATGAAATGAAGAGATTGATAATAGGAATTGCCGAGGGCATCGCAGCTCTCGTTCTGACGATAGGAGCATTCACATTTTTCAAGGCGTGCGGTGAGCATGACGGCAAGTTCATGGCTTGCCACTGGGCACAGAATGCAGTTGTCCTTGCAGGCATCGTGCTTGCGGCGCTCGCACTTATCCGTATAGTTGTCCCGAACGATAATATAAAGACAGGTATCTCGATAGGAATTTTTGCTTTGTCTGCTGCAGTTATCTTTATCCCGGGCACAACAATAAACCTTTGCATGATGGACGATATGGCTTGCCACACAACATTCAAACCCGCAGTCATCGTCGTTTCGGCTGTGCTCGCAGTTATCGCACTTGCCGATGTCATCGCAGGCTTTGTCAAGGCAAAGAAAGCACAATGAGCATCAGAAAACTGTTGTTTTTTAATATCGTCAGAAGACCTCTGCGCACGTTTGCACTGCTTTTCATCTGCATCGTGATGTCAGCAGCCGTCTTCGGCGGTGCGGTCATTTCCGCAAGTCTGCAAAACGGAATCAATAGCCTTGAACAGCGTCTCGGTGCAGATATAATCGTTCTGCCCGAAAGCGCATCCGAAAAAGTCAAGCTTGAAAATATCCTGCTTCAAGGCACTCCGGGATATTTCTATATGGATAAGAATATCGAGAACACGCTTGCAGGAGTTGACGGCGTCGATAAGCTTTCCGCACAGTATTTTCTCGTCTCTGCAAACGCCGAGTGCTGTACAGTCCAGGTTCAGATAATCGGTTTTGACGATGAGACAGATTTCTCTGTCAAACCGTGGCTCAGTGAAGCTTACAGCGGCAGTCTCGGCCGCAACGAGATAGTTGTCGGCTCGGGTCTGTCAACAAGAGTTGGCCATACGCTCAAGCTCTACGGCGTCGAGTGTAAGGCAGTAGGCAAGCTTGAATCAACAGGCACAGGTCTTGACACGGCAGTCTATGCAAGCGCCGATACCGTAAGAGACCTTATAAAAGCCGCCGAGAGCAAAGGCATCTCCGTGCTGTCAAAGCAAAGTCCCGACGATGTCATATCATCTGTCTATATCAAGGTAAAGGACGGATATGATATCGACGAGGTCGCCGCAAATATAAACCTCGGCATCGACGGAGTCCAGGCGGTGCGAACAAAATCAATGCTCACAGGCACAGCCGATAAGCTGTCTGTCATTTCGGGCAGCGTCACAGTGCTCATCATCGCAGTCTGGGTGCTTTCGGCAGTTATAATGCTCATCGTTTTCACTGCTTTGGTCAACGAGCGCAAAAGGGAATTCGCAGTCCTGCGTGCTGTCGGCTTTTCACGCCGCAAACTCGGCACACAGGTGATGAGCGAGACGCTTGTCATCTGCCTTATCGGTGCAGTTATCGGTATAGCGATAGCCTCTGCTGTCGTGTTCCCGTTCAGCAGGCTGATAGAAACTCAGTCGGGTCTGCCGTTTCTTTCTCCGGGCATTCTGACATCGCTCGGCTATGCGGCGCTCGCATTCGGCGCAGTGATACTCACAGGACCGCTCGCATCGGTCTATTCGGCATACAGGCTCAGCCGTGTCGATACGGCAAAGATTCTCAGAGAGGGTGACTGAATCATGCTCATCACAGCACAAAACATAACCAAGAGCTATCAGCGCAAGGGCAAAACCAAAGCTCCTGTGCAGGTGCTCTCGAACACCGACCTTAGTATAGAAAGCGGCAAGGTCTATGTTATCCTCGGTCGCTCGGGCAGCGGAAAAAGCACACTGCTCAATATCCTTTCGGGTCTGCTCACATCGTCAACCGGTACTGTCCGCTACGACGATACCGATATATACAGCCTCACCGACGGCGAACTTTCACAGCTGCGCTGCAAGCGTGTCGGCTATATCCCGCAGGGTCAGAGCGCAGTCGGTACGCTGACCGTCCGTGAAAACGTCCTGCTCCCGACTGCAATTGTCGGTAACGCAAACGGTTTTTCGAGAGCCGACCATCTGCTCGAACAGTTCGGTCTCACACCTCTGCGTGATGCTCGGCCCGATGAGCTTTCGGGCGGCGAACTCCGCAGACTGTCTATCGCACGGGCACTCATCAATTCGCCCGATGTCATCTTCGCCGACGAGCCGACCAACGACCTCGACGAAGAAAACTCACGCATTGTGTTTGAACAGCTGAGAAATGCAGCTCAAAGCGGCGCAGCAGTCGTCATCGTCACCCATGAGCTGTTTGCACAGGAATTTGCTGATGTCGTTTACCGCATGCAGCAGGGAAGTCTGATAAGAGAGAAGGGTCAATAATGATTATACGAAGAGCAAAGCTCAGTGATCTCGACGAGATAGCAAATATCGAAAGCGTCTGTTTCCCGCCAGACCAGGCAGCGGGCAAAGACGCCTTTGAATCACGCCTGCAGACTTATCCACGGCATTTCCTGCTTATGTGCGATGAGTACGGCAAGATAGTCTCGTTCATCGACGGCTTTACCACCGATAAGCCAGACCTCACCGACGAGATGTATGCAGTTTCAAAACTGCACAACGAAAACGGGGAGTGGCAGATGGTGTTCGGACTTTGCACCCTGCCCGATTACAGACAACGAGGCTTTGCGCAGACACTGCTGAAAGAGTTTATCCGCACAGCAAAGTCCGAGGGCAGAAAAGGCGTCGTTCTCACCTGCAAAAAAGAGCTTATCACCTATTATGAAAAGTTCGGCTTTGTCAGCGAGGGCGTCACCGAAAACTCCGTTATCGGCGGCGTTCAGTGGTATCAGATGCGCAGGGTACTGTAAATTCAAACACAAATGTGACCTTTTCGCAGGGCGTTTTCTGCGGGAAGGTCTTTTAATTATGCAAGAAAGTTAACAATTCGGTCATTGACTTAAATATCCCTTTGTGATAATATAACATAGTAATCCGATATGAAAAGAATGTTTGAAAGGAGGCAGCAATATGTCACTTAAAGAAATAGCGCAGATGACAGGCGTTTCCGTGTCAACTGTCGGCAGGATCCTCAACGATCCCAAGCATAAGTGTTCAAGCGAAGAGATACGCAAGCGTGTGCTCGAAGCGGCGCAGAAAATAAACTATATCCCCAACGCCAATGCGAGAAATCTCAAATCGGGCGACGGCAGAGGCGACAGGATATACAGCATAAATATCCTGCTCACAAGGTTTGCAAATGAGGCTGCCGACCCGTTCTATGATGAGCTTCTGATGCTTCTGCAAAAAGAGCTGCGCAACAGCGGCTGCATCATTTCAAACGTCTGGCATAACGCCGATTTTTCCGATGAGAAAAACACCCGCACCGATAAGCTTGAAAGCATTATCGACAGCTTGTATTCGGGCGACCAGCGCAAGTCCGACGGACTTATAATCATCGGCAAAGTCACACGCCGTGCGCTGCGAAAGCTCAAGATGAAAGAGAAAAACATCGTCTCCATAAACAGAAATTCTACCAACTACGAGGTCGATGAGGTGTTGTGCGACGGCAGCAGGATAGCCCGTGACGCTGTTGCATATCTCGCTCGGCTCGGGCATACAAAGATAGGCTATGTAGGCGACTGTCATAACGAGTCACGCTTTACAGGCTATCAGGCAGCACTTGCCGACCTGCACCTTGCGCCAGACCTTGACTACGTTTTTGATACAACGCCAAACGAGGCTAATGGGCTTATCGCCTGCGAGTATTTCAAAGGCCTTGCAGACCCACCGACAGGCATCTATTGTGCCAACGATATCCTTGCGATAGGCATGATAAAAGCGCTCGGCACACGCAGACAAAAAGCGTATATGCCGTCGATAATCTCCAGCGACGATATCGACGCCGGGCAGTACACCAAACCGATGCTGACAACGATATCATTGCCCAAGGCAGATATGGTCAGATTTGCGCTCATGCTGCTGCTGAT
>CAMYUO010000167.1 GCA_947302065.1 uncultured Clostridia bacterium
TACGTTTGCCCGTTACCAGCTCCTCAAATCTGTGAGCGCACCAGCCTGCCATTCTCGAAACGGCAAACATCGGCGTGAACAGATCGTCGGGTATTCCGAGCATCTTGTAAACAAGACCCGAGTACATATCGACATTTGCGCACATCGTCTTGTCGCTGCCCTTTACGTCCCTGATTATCGCAGGCGTGAGCTTTTCGATCGTCTCAAGCAGCCTGAACTCCTTTTCAAACTCCGTGCCCTTTGCAAGCTCTCTTGCGTTCTTTTTCAGTATAACAGCTCTCGGATCTGACAGCGTGTAAACAGCGTGACCCATTCCGTAAATAAGACCCGTGTTGTCGAAAGCTTCCTTGCGCACAATCTTCTTGAGCACATCTGCAACCTTTTCCTCGTCGTCCCAGTCGTCAACAGCCTCCTCGATGAACTTGTGCATTGCAGAGACCTTGATATTCGCACCGCCGTGGCGTGTGCCCTTGAGTGCGCCGATAGCAGCCGCATATGCAGAATAAGGGTCTGTGCCCGAAGATGTCAGCACTCTGCACGCAAATGTGGAGTTGTTTCCGCCGCCGTGCTCAGCGTGCAGTATCATCATCAGATCGAGCAGCTTTGCCTCTTCGTCTGTGAACTTTCTGTCAGGACGCAGAGCGGAAAGTATCATCTCTGCAGTTGACTGTCCCGGGATCAGTGGGTGCATGAACATGCTCTCGCCGTCGAAAGAACGTCTCTTTACCTGATAAGCCGATACCATGATGTTCGGCAGCTTTGAGATTATCGAGATAGCCGTCGCCATTTCAAACTCCGGCGAACGCTCCTCGGGATTTGCGTCATATGAATACAGCGCAAGAATGGATCTTTCCATCTTGTTCATTATGTTCTTTGAAGGTGCCTTTGAGATCATGTCCTCAAAGAAATCGTCGGGCAGCGGTCTGTTGTCAGCTATCATCTTCTTGAAAGCCTCAAGCTCGCTCTTGTTCGGCAGATCGCCCATGAGCAGCAGATAAACTATCTCCTCGAACGCAAATCTGTTTTCCTTGCGTGCGTTCTCTATAAGGTCGGTGATGCTGTATCCTCTGTAAATGAGCTGACCCTGGATAGGTGCTTTCTCACCTTCGTTAATCATATAGCCGTGAACGTTGCATATGTTTGTAAGACCTGCCGTAACGCCCGTACCGTCAGCGTTTCTCAGACCTCTTTTCACAACGTATTTGTCATAAAGCTTCGGGTCGATGGTGTTGTTATCGGTAAACTGCTTGTAGAATATCGACCTTGCTGTCTCTTTCATTTTTACTTCACTCCAGACTTTAAAAATCAACTGTATTTATCTATTTTACATTATTTCAAGCCTTTTGTCAAGCAGTAGGGCGGCTTACCGCACTTTTGCGCATATCTCTCACACCGTTTTCACGCCTGCATCTTTCAGCCTGCCGAGCATTTTCTGCTTTCTTTTGCCGTCAAACCTGCATCCCACCGCATCTTCATGCAGATAGACCTCTTTGCACACCTTTGCCGCACCCAGCGCCGTCTTGCCCACACATCCGCACAGGTCAAGACCGCAAATATGTATCTCTGCGTACTGCTGCGTCCTTATGTGCTCTCTGAAAGCCTTTGCAGTGAAACTATTCGACAGCTTCATTTCAAAATACAGCTCTGAAACTATGTCAAGCCCTTTGTAAAGCTGCGCACCCTGCGTGCCTCTTATCGAAAACCCGATGAACAGCCTGTTCGTCGGCAGGTTCGGCAGTATATGCGCAATGTATATCACATCGCCGCCCGCCTGCTCAAATTCGTGGATCTTTTCATTCACCGCACCCGTCAGCTTCGCCGTGTCATAGTTAAACATCGGCTTTCTTTTGTCCCACAGAAAATCGTTCTGCATATCTATCACGATAAGCGCTTTTTTGCCAGCCATAACGCACCTCCCACAACTATCGCCAACGACGAGTAAACAAACACGAACTTTATAACATTGAACACCGTGAACGCCCACATCAGCAAGCCCGAACGGTTTCCGCCGAGCAGTATGAACATCACCGTGTTCTCAAACAGGTCACCGAGCATTCCCACCACAGGCACCATCGGCAGCAGCTCGCCTGCCCTGCCGCTGACCTTGCACCTTTCGCCGACCGCCTTTATCGCACAGCGGTAAAATGTCACATATGCAAACGCATATACCATGTCCACAAGCAAAAATCCCCAGCGGTAATACGCCGCAGCCGTCCTGCCGTATCCCGACAGCGCCGAGCTTATCTTCGGCGGCGTTATCCCGAATGTCAGATCGATTATTCCCTGTCCGCCCGAGAGCTGTGCCACCTGCGCAGCCGTCGTGCGCATCAGCGCCATCATACCGAGAAATATCGCAAGCAGTATCCCCAGCCCGAGCAAGCCGTGTGTCTTTCTTTCCATGTCAGCCTCACTTTCAGTCCAGATACCTGTCAACAGTCTCCCTCACATACTTTTCAAGCACCGCATCGTCCGTCAGGTCAAGCCCGTAATACTCTTTCAGCTCCCTGTGCCGCAGCACCGCCAGCTCGTGCAGGCTCGACAGCTCAAATGCGATAAGACTGCATTCACGCTCATTCTTCCGACCGCCGAAATGCTCCGTTATGCACGGCAGGCTCTCCATGCCGATCCCGTTTGTCCTGTTGAGCAGTATATACTTCGTGATAGCCTTTGAATAGCTGAAATGCGCTATCATCATCTTCATCATCGAAAAGTGCAGCTTTGCCACCCTTTCTTTCGGCGTCAGCTGTGCACACATCAGCGCCGCAAGCTCGGGGTTCGCCGCCTGCGCATCAGCGAGCAGCTGCTTGAACACCTCGTAAAACAGCGCTTCTCTCGACCCGAAACAGTAATTTATCATCGCAAGGTTGACACCTGCCTTTGCAGTTATCGCCCTCGATGTAACCTCGTCAGAATCCTCACAGCTCGTCATAAGCTCCTTCGCAGCGCCCAACAGCGCCTTTTTCGTCGCCTCAAGGTCTCTTTTCTTTGCACCCATCTCTGTTCTCCTTTCTTAATTAAACGTGTTTAGTTATCAACCACAGTATACACCACCTCTCCCGATTTGTCAAGAGTTTTTTCAAAATTCCCAGCATATTTTTCCCGCAATGCGAATATACATAATAAGAGCACACAAAGGAGGTATAAAAATTGAAAGAATACATACAGTTCACCGTCGTTTTCGCAGTCCTGCTGCTGATGATACCCTGCCTCGTCTTTCTCTCGCCGCACAGCGCACAAACGCAAAACTCCGCTGCCTCGTCCGAACAAGCACCCGATACCGCCTCGGTAAAGATCTTTTTCACCAAGGAAAAACAGGTCAGAGATTATCCTATGCAGGAATACATTCTCGGAGCGGTCTTTGCGCAGACTCCCGCCGATTTCGAGCCTGCCGCCCTGCAGGCGCAAGCCGTCCTCGCCTACACCTACGCCCTGCAAAGAATTTCCGCCGAAAGCGCAAAACCGACGCCTGCTCTCTGCGGCGCAGCGCTCAGCGACGATACCACCCTCTATCACGGCTTTTTCACGCCCGAACAAGCCAAGGAACTCTATAAAGACGACTACGAAAAAGCAAAAGAAAAGATACTCTCCGCCATAAATTCAGTAAGCGGAAAGCATCTCTCATACGGCGGCAAACCTATCATCGTCGCCTTCCACGCCGTCAGCGACGGTCATACCCGCAGCGCCAAAGACGTCTGGGGACAGGATATCCCCTACCTCACATCTGTCGAGAGCAAGCCCGACGAAACGCTGAAACAAGCGCTCTCAAAAACCGAGCTTACCGCAGACCAGTTCAAACAAAAGCTCTCTGCGCAGTATCCCGATATAAAGTTCACGGACAAGCTGCAGGACTGGCTGAAAGTCTCGCAAACGGGCGAGTTCTCCCTCGTCAAAACAGTCACCATTTGCGGAAAAGAACTCCCCGCCGATAAGTTCTGCACCGCCCTCGGTCTTGCCTCGCAAAGCTTTGTATTTGAGTTCAAAGACGGTAAGTTCACGTTCACCTGTAAAGGTCTCGGGCATATGGTCGGCATGAGCCAGCTCGGCGCCAACGAAATGGCAAAACAGGGCAGTTCCTGCGACGAGATACTCTCCCACTACTTCCCTGCCTGCAAGCTGTGCGATGCTTTGTAAAATCCACTTTTTCATAAAAGTATTACAGTGATAAATCATAATTTGTCGGTCTACTCAAACTTTTAAGACCTGCCAAGGACAAAACAGGTTTTTCGGTCAAGCCTTTTCTCGTAAAAAAGGCTTGCGGGTCAAGGGCAGCGCCCTTGTCGCTGACCGCAGTCAGCGAAATCTCTTTGCCGTGCGCGCTCCGCAAAGGGTGAATTTTCAAACAGTCCTGTGGACTGTTTGAAAAGAGGGAGCTGCCCTGAAAGAGAGGGCGCTCCCTTACCCTGTGGTAACGTCGGCGTCCTCAATCCGCACGCGAAATGGCGGATTGACGGGCAAAGTCGTTTCTCTATTTTTGGGGGCTTTCCGCAAATTTGCGCCCGTCCAAACCCCTTCGGACACACATTTATTACCGAGAGATAAATACTGATTTGTCTTAAACTGCACAAAAGTAAAAAGGGACTTGCAAAACAGCTTGCAATCTCTTTCCAATCGTGCTATAATATCGGTATGGTTATCCATCGCTTCTGCGCTGGATAATTGGGATAGCTCTCTTGAAAAGTGCTATTCTCCGTTCTCTGTCCTGGACTCTAAGTTATTTTTCGTTATCGGGGTTTATCCCCGATAGCGAAAAATCATTAAAAGTTTTAGGAAAGGGGTTCGGGGAACAACCCTTTTTCAAAAGGGTTTTCCCCGACTATACAGCACAGAAAGGACTGGACAAACATGCCAAATATACTTGTAACAGGCGGTGCGGGCTTTATAGGCAGCCACACCTGTGTTGCCCTGCTCGATGCAGGCTATGACATCATCATTGCCGACAACTTTTCAAACTCAAAGCCCGAGGCTCTCAACAGGATAAAAACTATCACCGGCAAGGACTTCAAATTCTATGAGGCTGACCTGCTCGACAGAGCCGCAGTCGAAAAAATTTTTGCCGAAAACAAAGTCGATGCAGTTATCCACTTTGCAGGCTATAAAGCCGTCGGCGAGTCCTGCGCACAGCCGCTGAAATATTACCATAACAACATCACAGGCACCGTTATCCTGCTCGAAACTATGGCAAAGTACGGCTGCAAAAAGATAGTTTTCTCATCGTCCGCAACAGTCTACGGACCTGTAAACCCGATCCCATACGTCGAGGATATGCC